>DATMIP010000391.1:0-8952 GCA_035554515.1 Sphingomonas sp.
GGATACGATCTGTCGAAGCAGAAGCCCTGAGTCCGAGCATGCCGAACGAGAGGATCACTGATCTGAACCGGCTGCTGCGGCCGCGGTCAATAGCGATTGTGGGGGCATCCGAGAAGCCGGGAGCGCTTGGAGCATCGGTGCTCTCCAATCTGGAGCGCGCGCGGTTCGCAGGTGCGATCCATCTGGTCAATCCAAAGCGCGACGAAATTGGCGGCAGGCCCTGCCTACGATCAATCGACGATCTTCCCGACGGGGTCGATGTCGCGGTGCTCGCGATTCCGCGAGCCGCAGTGCTTGACGCCATTCGGGCGCTCGCCGCCCGGCGCGTCGGTGCAGCAATCATCTTCTCGGCGGGTTTCGCGGAGGCCGGTGCGGAAGGCCTGGGCGATCAGGAGGAGATTGCGCGCATCGCCACCGAAGCGAACATGATCGTCGAGGGGCCGAACTGTCTCGGCCTCGTCAATTTCGTCGACCGCATCCCGCTGACCTTCGTCGAGATGCCGGATCGCCAGCAGGCGAATGTCCGCGGCGTTGCGATTGTGTCGCAGTCCGGCGCGATGGCTGCGGTACTGGGCATCACGTTGCTGTCACGCGATCTTGCCCTGTCCTTCTCGATCTCAACCGGGAACGAAGCCGCCACGGGCGTCGAACATTATGTCGAATGGCTGATCGACGATCCGCACACGCGCGTCATCACGATGGTGGTCGAACATTTTCGCAACCCCCGGCGCTTTCTCGCGGCCGCTGCGCGTGCCAAGGCGGCCGGCAAGACGATCGTGCTGCTCCATCCCGGCCGTTCGAACGCCGCGCGTGAATCCGCAGCCACACATACCGGCGCGATGGCGGGCGATTATAAGGTCATGCGGCTGCATGTCGAACGCGCCGGCGTGATCGTTGCGGAGACGCTGGAAGAACTAGGCGACATCGCCGAAATCGCGCTGCGTTGCCCGGCCTTTGCCGCGGGCGGTGCGGCGGTACTGGGCGAGTCCGGCGCGTTCAAGGCGCTGATGCTCGATCTGGCAGAGACGCTCGGCCTTACGCTCCCGCATATAACCGATAGCGATTCCCCGGCATTGCGCGCCGCGCTGCCCCCGTTCGTCAGCGTCAGCAACCCGCTCGACATCACCGCGCAAGGTCTGGTCGAGCCGGACCTCTATACTCGTATGCTGACGGCATTGGTGGAGGATCATCGGTTCAGTTGTGTCTTGCTCGCCGTGATCCAGACCGATCCGGTAACGTGCCAGATCAAGTTCCCGGCCGTGTTGGAAGCGCTGCGCGGGAAAGCCGTCCTTAAGCCGGTGGTCGTGGCAGGGCTCGATGAGGGAGCCGAGGGTGCGGCACGTTTCATTACCGAATTAAGATCGCTGGACGTGCCCTATTTTCCCTCGGCCGAGCGGGCGGTACGCGCGTTGACACGGCTTATCGAGGCGCGCGACCGGAATCTTGCCTCGGTTCCGACCGCACTCATGCCGCTGCCGGGCCTGGAAGGCTTCCGGGACTGCGTGCCCGAATATCAGGCGAAGGCGCTGCTTGCGCGGGCGGGCATCAAATTTCCTAAGGGTGTCCTGGTACGGACCGTGGAGCAGGCGCAGGATACCGCCGACATGCTCGGCTATCCTGTTGCGATAAAGGCGCAATCGGCCACGCTGCCGCACAAGAGCGACGCCGGCGGCGTAATATTGGGCATCGATAGCCGGCAGGCAATGACGGAAGCGTGGGAGCGCCTTCACCGCGACGTGGGTCGTCACATGCCGGACCTCGTGCTCGACGGCGTCCTGGTAGAAATGATGGGTAAGCGAGGTGTCGAACTCATCATCGGCGCGCGCAACGATCCGGCATGGGGTCCGGTCATTCTCGCGGGGTTTGGCGGTGTGCAGGCGGAGATCCTGCAGGACGTGCGACTCATTCCGGTCGATCTTGGGATCGATGATATCATTGCCGAACTGCATAAGCTCAAAAGTGCTGCCCTGCTCAACGGCTTCCGCGGCACGCCCAAACTCGATGTGCGTGCGGCCGCACAGATGGTCGCCCTGCTTGGCCATGTGACTGCGAGCGAGCCGAGCATCCGCGAGATCGATCTCAATCCCGTTATCCTCTACCCCGAAGGGGAAGGGGCGGTTGCGCTCGATGCATTGATTCAACTGGTCGGGCCGGAGTGATGCCTATGGGTTATGACAGCCATTCCGGGCCAACGGACGGAACGGACGTGGGCGCGCTGATCGCGCGAGCACCGATGCGACGGGGTCAGATCGTCGCGGTCATGATCTGCATCCTGCTCAACGCGCTGGATGGTTTTGACGTTCTGTCGATCAGCTTCGCATCGCCCGGTATCGCCGCCCAATGGCGCGTCGATCGCGCGGCACTGGGTGTGGTCCTGTCGATGGAATTGATCGGAATGGCAGGCGGCTCGATATTGCTTGGAACCTTGTGCGACCGCTGGGGACGGCGACCGACAATCCTGACCTGTCTTTTGGTGATGGGTATTGGGATGAGTTTGGCCTCGGTAGCAAACAGCATTGCCTCCCTGTCGCTATTCCGCCTGTTCACCGGGGTCGGGATCGGCGGAATGCTGGCGGCAACCAATGCGGCCACTGCCGAATTCGCCAATGCCCGTCATCGTGACCTGGCGGTCGCTCTGATGGCGGCCGGCTATCCCTTCGGCGCGGTGGTCGGCGGATCGATGGCGTCGGTTCTTCTCGTCACCCACAGTTGGCGATCGATCTTCGTGCTCGGCGCGACGGCGAGCTTCGTGGCAATTCCGTTCGTGCTGTTCCTGCTCCCCGAAACGGTCGCATTTCTCGGTCGCCGTCAGCAGCCGGACGCGTTGCAAAGGGTCAACCGCGCGTTGCGGTTGCTCAGCCACGCGCCGGTGGAACGACTCTCGCCACCGGACCCGGGCGCGCTGAAGGGCGCGCCGCTGCGGCAGCTCTTCTCGCCAACCCTGCGACGCACGACCTTCTGCCTGATGCTCGCCTATGTCGCGCAGATTCTGACTTTCTATTTCATCCTCAAATGGACGCCCAAGATCGTGGTCGACATGGGCTTCGCGCCGTCCATGGCGGGCACCGTGTTGGTCTGGGCAAACATCGGCGGCCTGGCCGGATCGATCGCGCTCAGCCTGCTGACTCGCGTCGCTCCCCTGCGCTGGTTGACCTTGGGCAGCATGATCCTGTCGACCATGCTGGTGGCTTTGTTCGGCCGTTCGGCCCCCGACCTCCACCAGCTTGCGTTGCTCGCGGCAATTGCCGGCTTCTGCACCAATGCCGGTATGGTTGGGCTTTATGCCCTGGTCGCGGCATCCTTTCCAAGCGAGGCGCGCGCGAGCGGCACGGGACTCGTTATCGGGATCGGACGGGGAGGCGCTGCGCTGAGCCCGGTGCTTGCCGGTTTGCTATTCCAGGCAGGCGTGTCGCTGCCGACCGTCGCACTGGTGATGGCGTTCGGGTCGATCATCGCCGCGGCCGCCGTGTTCGGCATGCGGCCGATACGATCCCGCTAGGCTCTGAGAGCCATAATGCGCTAGCCAGTTGCGAGGAGGAGCATTCTTGTCGCGACCGCACCAGCTCGAAACTCTCATCGGCTACCATTTGCGGCGAGCTTCCAGCCTGATGATGAGCGATTTAGCCGAACGGCTGGCCGAGTTGGGCCTGCGCACCACGGAAGCTTCGATCCTGGTCGTGCTCGAAGCGGAAACGCTGATAACCCAAAGCGAGATTGGCCGCCGCCTGGCCATAAAGCGCGCCAATATGGCGCCGCTAATCGCCGGTCTTACGACACGGGCGCTGGTCGAACGAACGGAAGGCGCAGGGCCTTCCAAGCCGCTCCGGCTCAGCCACAAGGGTAAATTGCTTGCGGCCAAGGCACGAACCGCGATGGACGAGCATGAGGCTGTCCATTTTGGTCGATTATCGCCCGCAGAGCGGGAGATGTTGCGTTCGATCCTCGACTCGCTGTGGCGTCAGCCAAAGGGTAACAGCCCTATTTGACCCCCCTCGTCCCCATGCGCAGTCCTTGCGATCGGCTCCGAATGGCGAGCTGCATCAGGCAGCCGCGTCGGGCTTGTTGCGATCGTACATCTTTTTGGCGGCATAGGCGCCGCCGAGCGCGAGACCGATCGGACCGAGCCGTCTGAGCAGGCCAACGGTTGCGGCGCCGATGACTGCACCCTTGAACCCGCTCTGCTGGCGGCGCTTCTCGACCTCAGCGCCAATCAATGCGCCGATAAGCTTCCCGATCACGAACAACTCCTCAGGCAAATTCTTTGGCAAAAAGTTCGTCGGAACAAGCGCGTGGAGGCGTGCGCTTGTTCCCGCAACTGGCCGCATCGGCGCTTCACCCCGCCGGGCTACCGCGCTAAAGCTGGCCGAAGCAGAGGAGATAATATGGCTGACACGCGCAATGGCGGCGCCAAAGCGAAGACGAATGGTTCGACTCGCAAGCGCAGTTCGCGAAAGAAGAATGTCGCTGCCGCAGCGGCAGGCGCGGCGATCGGGATAGGCTCTGCGGCTCTGGTCGCGGCTTTGCTTTATTCAAATCGGCCGCGCGAGGATGAAAGCACGTCGATACCCGATCCGCGGTTCGAACCGCGCGAATCCTGACGGTCATTCCGGCCCTGACCGCCTCGTTCGCAGGCTGAACAGGGTCAACGACCCAGCATTTTTTCCGGCAGGACGACGCGATCGAACGTCGCCTCGTCGATCAGGCCCAGTTCGAGCCCCGCTTCCTTCAGGGTCTGCCCTTCATGATGGGCATGTTTGGCGATCGCTGCCGCATTGTCGTAGCCGATCTCGGGAGCCAGCGCGGTCACAAGCATCAGCGATCGATCGAGCAGCGCTGCAATCCGTGCGCGATCCGGCTCCAATCCCTCGAGCGCGCGCTCGCGGAAGCTTTCCATCGCGACGCTGAGCAGGTCGATCGACCGCAATATGTTGGCCCCGATCAGCGGCTTGAACACATTGAGTTCAAGATGGCCCTGCAATCCGCCGACCGTGATCGCGACATTGTTGCCGATCACCTGGGCGGCGACCATCGTCAGCATTTCGCACTGGGTTGGATTGACCTTGCCGGGCATGATCGAGCTGCCAGGTTCGTTCTCGGGCAGCTTGAGTTCGCCGAGCCCGCAGCGCGGCCCTGAACCGAGCAGGCGAATATCGTTGCCGATCTTCGAAAGCGCCACCGCGAGCGTATTCAGCCGTCCTGAAAAATCGACCAGCGTGTCATGGCTTGCCAGCGCCTCGAATTTATTGGGGGCTGTCTGGAACGGCAGACCCGTCAAGTCGGCGACCTCGGCAGCAACCGCTTCGGCAAAGCCTGGCGGCGCATTCAGCCCGGTGCCGACGGCCGTGCCGCCTTGGGCAAGCTTGCATAGCCCATGTTCGATCAGCGGTACCAGCCGCGTCCGTGCCAGTCGAACCTGCGCATAATAGCCCGAAAATTCGTCGCCGAGCGTCAGCGGCGTCGCATCCTGCAAATGCGTCCGTCCAATCTTGATGATGTCCGCCCAGGCACGAACTTTGTCGAGCAACGCCTCCTCCAGCCGCTCGATCGCGGGCACCAACTGCCGGTTCGCCGCCAGCGCCGCGGCGATATGGAGCGCGGTCGGGAAACTGTCGTTCGACGACTGGCTCATATTGACGTGATCGTTGGGGTGAACCGGCGTCTTGCCGCCGCGCGTGCCCGCCAGCGCCTCGTTGGCGATGCCAGCGATCACCTCATTCACGTTCATGTTGGACTGGGTTCCCGACCCCGTCTGCCAGATGACGAGCGGGAATTGATCGTCGTGCCGCCCCGACACGACCGCCGCGGCCGCCTGCTCGATCGCATCGGCGATTCCAGGTTCAAGCCCGTGCTCGCGATTCACCCGCGCCGCCGCCTGCTTCACGATCGCAAGCGCGTGGATGATCCCGATCGGCATCCGCTCGTGCGCGCCAAAGGGAAAATTCCCGATCGATCGCTGAGTCTGGGCACCCCAATAAGCGTCGGCGGGGACCTCGATCGGTCCGAAGCTGTCGGTTTCGGTGCGCGTGGTCATACAATCTCTCCCTTGGGCCGCTGCATTTAAGCACGGTGGAAGGATAAGCGAGAGCCGTCAGATTGGCGTGCAACGTCTACCCGCCGCCCCGAACCGCGGCGTTTCGCCAGCCGGATCGTCAGGCACAATTTAGTTGACTGAATCAACTAAATTTCCCAGCCTGGATTCGATGGAAGATGCGATCGCGACCGTCCGCGGCTTCAACCGCTTCTATACGCGCTTCGTGGGGGCGCTGAACGCGCGCTTCCTCGGCTCCGACCTTTCGCTCGCCGAAACGCGCTTGCTGTTCGAGATTGCGCATCGCGCGCCACTGCTCGCGACCGAACTGCAATCGAGCCTCGGCATGGATGCAGGCTTCGTCAGCCGCGTGCTCGCGCGCTTCGAAGCGCGCGGCTGGATCGAGCGTTCGCGCGGCGTGGGCGACGCACGCCGGCGTTCGATCGCACTCACCGCCGCAGGCCGCGAGAGCTTCACGGCGATCGATGCCCGCCAGCGTGCCGAAGTGGTCGCCATGCTCGACCGGCTCGACGCGATGCATCGTGCCGATCTCTGTGCACTGCTTCGTTCCACCCAGTCCTTGCTGGACGATAAGGCGGGACGCACGGTCTCGCTGCGCACGTTCCGCCCCGGCGATATGGGAATGATCGCCGCCCGCCAGTCGATACTCTATCGCACCGTCTATGGCTGGGGGCCGCAGATCGAGGTGATCGAGGGCGAGGTCACCACAGCTTTCCTGCGCGACTTCAAGCCCGGCCGCGAGCAATGCTGGGTCGCCGAGGTCGACGGCATGATGGCGGGATCGGTTTTCCTGACCGACGAAGGCGGCGGCCTGTCACGGCTTCGCCTGCTTTATGTCGAGCCGTTCGCCCGCGGGCTGGGTATCGGCAATACTTTGGTGGAGACTTGCGTCGGTTTCGCGCGTGACGTCGGCTATTCGGCGATGACGCTATGGACCCACACCGTCCTGGCAAGCGCGCGTCGCATCTATGCCGCGCATGGCTTCCAGATCGTCGACGTCCACACGCATGAGGAATTCGGCGCGCCGGTGCAGAGCGAAACATGGCGGCTCGAAATGTCCTGATCACGGCATCCGCGGAAAAAGCCGCTATGGGCCGCCACGCGCCGGGAACGGGCAGTTCGCCACCTGTCCTGGATTGCCTACTTTTTTCGCGTGAAATCCACCGACACTACGTTTGATCCATCTTCGGCCGGACGGACGATCGGATCGTTTTCGGCCTCTGCAATCTCTTCGGGCTGCTGATCATCGACCTGGGCCGAGAAATGCAGGGCGAAATCGACAGCGGGATCGTGGAAGGCGGTGATGGCGGAAAACGGGATCGAAAGTTTGGACCCGACCTGATTGAACGACAGGCCGACCTCGAACCCCGTCTCGCTGACGCGCAGGTCCCAGTAACGGTTCTGGATCACGATCGTCATCTCGTCCGGATAGCGATCGGTCAGATGTTTGGGGATGTCGACCCCCGGGGCCCCCGTCTTGAACGTAATGTAGAAATGGTGGTTGCCGGGCAGTCCGTCGGTCTCGACCTGCCCGAGCACGCGGCCGACCACAGCACGCAACGCGTCCTGCACGATCTCGTCGTAGGGAATCAGGCTGTCGGGCGCACCCTCGGTCATGTCGCTCAAGTGAACGGAGGCGCCGCACGGGTCAAGCGTTGCCTGTCACTCAATGGACGCTATAGGCGAGCGCGCCATGCGCACCGCCACGATCAGCCGCAAGACCGCCGAAACAGCGATCGTCGTCACCGTCAACCTCGACGGTACAGGCAGCTATGACGTATCGACGGGGATCGGTTTTCTCGATCATATGATCGAGCAGCTCTCGCGCCACTCGCTGATCGACATCCAGCTCAAGGCCGACGGCGATCTTCACATCGACCAGCATCACACGACCGAAGATTCGGCGCTGGCGCTGGGCCAGGCGGTCGCCAAGGCGCTGGGCGACCGACGCGGCATCACCCGATTCGGATCGGCTTATTCGCCGATGGACGAGACGTTGAGCCGGGTCGCGATCGATATTTCGGGGCGACCCTTCCTCGCGTGGAAATCCGAATTCAGCCAGAACAAGCTGGGCGAGCTCGACACCGAGCTGATCGAACATTGGTTCCACAGCTTCGCGGGCGAGGTTGGGATGACGCTCCACATCGAAACACTTTATGGCCGCAACAACCACCACATTTGCGAAAGCATCTTCAAGGGCTGCGCGCGCGCGCTGCGCCAGGCCGTCGAGATCGATCCGCGCAAGGGCGACACGATCCCTTCGACCAAGGGGACGCTGGGTGGGTGAAACCCGTCGCCCCGGCGGAGGCCGGGGCCTCTGGCGTGAAATCTCCAACCTTCGTCACCCCAGCGAAAGCTGGGGCCTCGTGAGGCTCGCTCGCTTACTCCCTCCTGAGATGCCAGCTTTCGCCGGCATGACGAAGCAGTCGGCATGACCCTCGCACTTATCGATTATGGGGCGGGCAATCTACACTCCGTCGAGAATGCGCTGCGAGCGGCGGGCGCTGACGACATAATCGTAACCGCCGATCCGGACGTCGTTCTCAACGCTGACCGGATAGTGCTTCCCGGCGTCGGTGCGTTCGGCGCGTGCATGAATGCTCTTTCGGCTATCCAAGGTATGCCCGAAGCAATGGAATCCGCGACGTTTGGCAGGGGGCGGCCATTCCTCGGTGTCTGCGTCGGGATGCAATTGATGGCCGAATATGGTGTCGAGCATGGCACGCATAGTGGCCTCGGCTGGGTTTCCGGAACTGTCGCTCCAATGAAGCCTCGGAACGACGTCCGAATCCCGCACATGGGATGGAACGACGTCCGGTTGAGCAACGGTGGCCATGCGCTGCTTCGCGAAGGTGAAGCCTATTTCCTCCACTCGTTCGCTTATATGAATGGCCAATTTCCAA
>DATMIP010000392.1:0-3159 GCA_035554515.1 Sphingomonas sp.
CTTCGGCTCTTCCTGTGCCCATACGATCGTCTCAAGGCTGGTCATCCGCGCGATTCGGGCGGCCAAGGCCTCCGAGGGAAACGGATAGAGCTGCTCGATCCGGACGATCGTGGTCGATGCGTCGCCAGCGGCATCACGCGCGTCGGCAAGATCGTAGAAGACCTTGCCCGAACATAGGACAAGCCGCTTCACCGCTTCATCCGCCGGTGCCTTCGGGTCGCTAAGAATACGCTTGAAATGGCTGTCGCCAAGGAATTCGTCCGCGCTCGATACCGCGGCCTTGTGACGCAGCAACGACTTTGGAGTGATGATTACGAGCGGTTTCCTGAACTTGCGGAGCATCTGGCGGCGAAGAATATGGAAATAGTTTGCCGGTGTGGTGCAGTTCGCAACCTGGATATTATCCTCGGCGCAAAGCTGCAGGTAACGCTCCGGACGAGCCGAACTATGCTCCGGGCCCTGCCCTTCATAACCGTGCGGCAACAACATCACGAGCCCGTTGGCGCGCAGCCACTTGGCCTCACCCGCAGCAATGAACTGATCGATCATCACCTGGGCGCCGTTGGCAAAATCGCCAAACTGGGCCTCCCACATCACCAGCGTGTTGGGCGACTGGCCTGCATAACCATATTCGAAGCCGAGCACGCCGAACTCGGAAAGAGGGCTGTCGAGCACCTGGAAGCGCCGGTCGAGATCGGACAGCGGAATATATTTATGCGCGTCGGTCTGGTCGACCCACACCGCATGGCGCTGACTGAAGGTGCCGCGACCGACATCCTGGCCGGACAGGCGGACCGGATAGCCGTCCAGCAGCAATGTCCCGAAAGCGAGCGCCTCGGCGGTCGCCCAGTCGAAACCCTGGCCGCTTTCAAACATGCCGCGTTTGGCTTCCAGAATGCGCGCCAGTGTCTTGTGAATGACAAGCCCGTCGGGAACAGTGGTAAGCTTGGCGGCGACAGTATCGAACGCGTCCCGGCTCACGCCGCTCGCGGCCGCGCGGCGCTCAGCGACGCCTTCGCTCGGCGCGGCAAGGCCGGCCCATTCGCCTTCGAACCAATCGGCCTTGTTGGCCTTGTAGCTCTTGCCCGACTCGAACTCCTCTTCGAGATAGGCGACGAAATCGGCCTCGTTCCGATCGATCCATGCCTGATCGATCAGGCCCTCCTGGATCAAGCGGTCGGCATAGAGCTTCGACACGGGCGGATGCTTGCGTATCGCCTCATACATAAGCGGTTGGGTGAAGCCGGGCTCGTCGCCCTCATTGTGCCCGAACCGGCGATAGCACCACATGTCGATCACCACGTCGCGCTTGAAGCGCGCGCGGAATTCGGTCGCGATCTTGCAGGCAAAGGTTACCGCCTCGGGATCATCGCCATTGACGTGCAGGATCGGTGCCTGGACCATCTTGGCGATGTCCGAGCAATAAGGCGACGAACGCGCGAACTGCGGCGAGGTCGTGAAGCCGACCTGGTTGTTGATCACGAAATGGACCGTGCCGCCGGTATTGTAGCCACGCAGGCCCGAAAAGCCGAAGCATTCCATGACGATACCCTGGCCCGCAAAGGCCGCGTCGCCATGAATCAGGATCGGTAAGACCTTTGCCCGCTCATTGTCCTGAAGCTGGGTCTGCTTGGCGCGCGCCTTGCCGAGGACGACCGGATCGGCCGCCTCCAGGTGCGACGGATTCGGCGTTAGGCTGAGGTGGATCTTCTTGCCGTCGAACTCGCGATCGGCCGACGTGCCGAGATGATATTTGACGTCCCCCGACCCGCCGACATCTTCCGGATTGGCCGAGCCGCCCGCGAATTCGTGAAACAGGACCCGATAGGGCTTCTTCAGGACGTTGGTCAGCACGTTGAGGCGCCCGCGATGCGCCATGCCGATCACCACCTCCTGCACTCCAGCCTGCCCGCTATATTTGAGCACGGCCTCCAGCGCGGGGATCATGCTTTCGCCGCCGTCGAGGCCGAAGCGCTTGGTGCCGACATATTTGCGGGCGAGGAATTTTTCCCATTGCTCGCCTTCGACCACCTTCGACAGGATCGCCTTCTTGCCCTCAGGCGTGAAGCTGATCTCCTTGTCCTTGCCCTCCATCCGCTCCTGCAGGAACTTCCGCTCCGCGACATCCTGGATGTGCATGAATTCCAGGCCGACCTTGCCGCAATAATTGCGACGCAGAACCGCGATGATCTCGCGCACGGTTGCCCGCTCGAAACCGAGCGTCCCGCCGAGAAAAATCGGCCGATCCATGTCGGCTTCCGAGAAGCCATGATATTCGGGCTTCAGATCCTCGGGCGTGCCCTGATGCGCAAGACCGAGGGGATCCAGATCGGCGAGCAAGTGCCCGCGCACCCGATAGGTACGGATCAGGATGGTCGCGCGGATCGAATCCAATGCCGCAGCGGTAACGTCGGCCGTTGTCGCTGCGGGGGCCGGCGAGGGGGCGGCTGGTTTGGCGCCACCCTTCGGTGGCTTGGCCTCGACTTCCATCTGGGTCGGGTCGAGCCCCGCCGTGAGCGCATCTGTGTCGCTCAGCGGCCAATTCGCGCGCGCCCAGCTTGGGCCCGAAACGGTCGTTTCCAGCGCCTGGAAATAATTGCGCCAATCCAGCTCCACCGACTGCGGATCGGCGCGGTATCGCCGGTATAGCGCCTCCGCGAAGGAAGGGCTGACCCCTTCCAGCTCGTCAAAGCCGATCCCTTCGATACCCATCGCACGTCCTCATTCGCTTCGCCGCCGGAATGAAACGATCCGTCGCGGCGCGCCCCTATCAGTTGAGCGCAACCATTCGGTTAATCAACCCTTGAGCAGCGCGGAAAGCGTCGTCCCAAGCTCGGACGGCGAGGCCGCGACGCGGATTCCCGCCTCCTCCATCGCCGCAATCTTGCTGTCGGCGCCGCCCTGCCCGCCGGATACGATCGCGCCGGCATGGCCCATGCGGCGTCCGGGGGGCGCGGTGCGGCCGGCAATGAAGCCAACCATCGGCTTCTTGCGCCCGCGCTTTGCCTCGTCCTTGAGGAACTGTGCCGCCTCTTCCTCCGCCGATCCGCCGATTTCGCCGATCATGATGATCGACTGGGTGGCGTCATCGGCCAGGAAAAGCTCGAGTACGTCGATGAAATTGGTGCCGTTTACGGGATCGCCCCCAATGCCTACGGC
>DATMIP010000393.1:0-10411 GCA_035554515.1 Sphingomonas sp.
GGGACGGCAACGGGTTTTTTCTAATGAATGTTTATGCCGCGGCGCCGGTCAGACCAGCCGCGCCTGGCGCAGCGCCGCGCCTATGAAGCCGGCGAACAGCGGGTGTGGATCGAACGGCTTGCTCTTGAGCTCGGGATGGAACTGGACGCCGACGAACCACGGATGATCGGGACGCTCCACGATCTCGGGCAGCTCGCCGTCGGGCGACATTCCCGAAAAAACCAGTCCGCCCCTTTCCAGCGCCTCGCGATAATGGATGTTGACCTCATAGCGGTGGCGGTGGCGTTCGAAAATATCCGTGGCGCCATAGATCGAGGCGGCATGGCTGTTGCCCGCCAATAGGGCTTCATAGGCACCAAGACGCATGGTGCCGCCCAGATCGCCGCCCTGCTCGCGCTTCTGGATACCCTCGGCGCTCATCCATTCGGTGATCATGCCGACGACGGGTTCGTCGGTCGGGCCGAATTCGGTGGTCGAGGCCTTGTCGATTCCCGCCGTGTTCCGGGCGCCTTCGATGCACGCCATCTGCATGCCCAGACAGATGCCGAAATAGGGAACTTTGCGCTCGCGCGCAAAAGTCACGCTCGCGATCTTGCCCTCGCTGCCGCGCTCGCCGAAACCGCCGGGAACGAGGATGGCGTTCATCGGCTCGAGCTTGGCCGCGATCTCGGCCTCGTCCTGCTCGAACAACTCGGCATCGAGCCAGCGGATATTGACCTTGACCCGGTTGGCGATGCCGCCGTGGACGAGCGCCTCGTGCAGCGACTTGTAGGCATCAGGCAGGCCGACATATTTGCCGACCACACCGACCGTGACCTCGCCCTCCGGGTTTTCGAGGCGGTCGATTATGTCTTCCCAGCGGCGCAGATCGGGCGGGCTGCCAAGCTCGATATTGAAGGCGTTCAACACCGCGGCGTCGAGCCCGGCGGCGCTATATTGGATCGGCACGGCATAAATGCTCGGCGCGTCGAGCGCGGGGATGACCGCGTCCTTGGCCACGTTGCAGAACAAGGCGATCTTCGCGCGCTCGGCCTCCGGCAGCTCGCGTTCGCAGCGACAGACGAGCACGTCGGGCTGGATACCGAGACTGGTGAGATCGCGCACACTATGCTGCGTAGGCTTGGTCTTCAGCTCGCCCGCCGCCGCGATGTACGGCACCAGCGTCAGGTGGACGAAGCAGGTCATGTCGCGGCCGAGATCGTTCCGCAGCTGGCGGATCGCCTCCATGAACGGCAGGCTCTCGATATCGCCGACCGTCCCGCCGATCTCGCACAGCACGAAATCGAGATCGTCGGTCTCGGCGCGCGCAAATTCCTTGATCGCGTCGGTGACGTGCGGGATCACCTGCACGGTCGCGCCGAGATAATCGCCGCGCCGCTCGCGCTGGATGATCGACTGGTAGATCCGGCCCGAGGTGACATTATCCGACTGGCGTGACGGCACCCCGGTGAAGCGTTCGTAATGGCCAAGATCGAGATCGGTCTCGGCTCCGTCGTCGGTGACGTAGACCTCACCATGCTGATACGGGCTCATCGTGCCCGGATCGACGTTGAGATAGGGGTCGAATTTCCGAATGCGTACACGGTATCCGCGCGCCTGCAGGAGCGCCGCGAGCGACGCCGCCATCAGGCCTTTGCCAAGCGAGGAGACCACGCCGCCGGTTATGAAGATGAACCGCGTCATGGGAGGAAAGGCTTAGCGGCCCGAATCCGGAATGGGCAAGGGGCTAATCGATCGATTCTGTCCCGCGCGCCCCACGCGACTATGATTCCATGGGACCGAAGCCGGCCCCGGCGCGATCAATGTGCGAGTGGAACGCTGTTATTATCGGTGGGCGCGGGCGCGGGTGCCGCTGGTGCGGCGGCGGGCGCCGATGCCGGGCGTGCCAGGCTGGTATCGATCTTCACCGGACTCTTCTGCATCGTCGCGAGCGCGGCGAGACCGATCGACATTACAACGAAAAGCGTTGCCAGAATTGCGGTCGTCCGCGTCAGGAAATCCGCGGCGCCCCGCGCACTCATCAAGCCGGCCGGATTGCCGCTGGACGCAAGCCCGCCTCCCTCCGATCGCTGCATAAGGATGACAGCGACGAGAGCGAACGCGATCAGCGCGTGAATTACGATAAGAAAGGTAAGCATGGGCCCGGGCCGTTAGCGGAAAGGCGCGGCGGGAGCAACCGCCTCGCCCCGCCCGCCCCCCGCGACATCGACGTGAGCGCAAAAGCCCGTCGATGTTTCATATCGCCCGCTTTTGCCCGGGCGCTAGGCAAGCGTGCCGGCTTTCCAACTCCGCGCAATTTCTATGTCCTTCACCACGTCGGCCGTCATCGCGGAGATATCGACGAAGGCGAGACGGGCGAAGAAATTGGGAAGATATTGCGCGGAATGGATCGCCGCATAATCTTTCCACGAAACGAGCGCGTCCTGAAGATGACGGACGGCCACCTCTTTGTGGGCGGGATCGCCGTCGGCATCGAACAGGGCGAGTTCGCTCGCGCCGCGTATCTTCGCCGCATAATAGCGCCCAAGATGACCCATCGCTTCAAAATCGCCGATCGTTTGCTGCAAGTCTCGGCTTCCTGGGTTGGGCATCGCACGGCGGATGTCGGCGATCAGTTCCAGCGCCTGCTCCCCGGCGCCCCCGACATCGTCGGCCGCATCGAGCGGCGAGCGTTGGACCAGCGGTGCCCCATCGGCCAGCTTCTTGCGCCATTGGCGGATATTGAGGATTCCGACGTCGGGCGCGGTCTCTCCGATCATGAAGTCCGCGACGGTATAAAAGACGGCGCCGACCTTATCATCCTTGGGTTTGATGCCGTTACCGCTGTGATGGGCGCAGGCCTCGGGCAGCCAGCGAATGTCGATGTCGCGCCAGAAGAAGCAGGTTGTCCGGGGGATGACCTGCGAGGCGAAACGCGCGGCGGCGAATAATCTGTCGGCGTCGACGCCCGGGTAACGCACCGCGAGCATCGCCTTGAACTGGGTATCGGGCAGGGTCGGATCATAGGCCAGTCGCCCCCACAAAGTGAACGAATACCAATGTTTCTGCATCACCAGCGGACGGTTTCTGCCGAGATTCTTGCCCGCATCCGCCCGATCGAGAAAATCGCGTCCCCAGCAATAGCCGTCGGGCCCCATGTAGAATCCCGCCAGCGCGGGGGGCTTGGGCATGTTGGTGATATATTCCCGCGCAAAATCGGGATCGCCCCAGCGCAGCGAATAGATGTCGTCGTTGCGCACCGTCAGCCAGGATTGCTTGCCGCGCAGCGATGGTCGCGCCTCGCGCTCGAAAAATTGCGGGCGGGCGTTGGAATACATGTGCGCGACCGAATATTTGTGGCTGAACGTAAAGCTGTCGGGAAAGCCGGGATAATCCTTCCAAACCCGATTGATCGTGTCTCCGGCGGTTTCGTGGAATCGGTGGATCAGATGCACATGGCGTCCAGGCTGCGCCTTCAACGCGTCGCGCACGCCCTCGCCATAGGTGGCCCAAAGCCACTTTTCCTTGTCCTCTGAGCTCGTATCGTCGCCCATATTTTCGCCGGCGGTAATACCGATCCCAGCAAGAAGCGGGTACGTTTTGATCAGCTCCCTTACACTTGCCCTCATATAGGCGATGGTGGTCGCATTATGGATTGAATCATCGATGCCATATTTGCCGAATGTTCCGTATGTGAAGACATTCCACGTGAAGATATAGACTGTTATTCCGCGATTCTGCGCCATCGTCATGACGTCGCGCCAAAACGCGATCTTTTCGTCGATATTTATCTTCTTTACGATTTCATGGTTATCCAGAAACTTCGGCATCACGGCCTTCCTGCCGCGCCCATCGAAAATATCCGGACCCAAAGGTTCGCGGCTTCGCCAGACATCGTTGAGCGCCACGTCGCGATATTCGGGAACCTTCACCATCGACGGGAAGGGATGCATGCTCCACAAGGTTAGGACATTATAGCGGAAGCGCGCCATTTCATCGAGGTAAGCGACCCAGAAATCCCGGTCCCAAACTTCGGGAATATTGGCCCGGGCGCTGTCGGCGCCATCCGAATAACTGGGCGTGCGAAGGTCGAGCGGGATGTTGAACTTGATCCCGCGCTGCGCGACATAGGGTTTGCGCACCTTCGGATCGACGACCAGCGCCTTGATCGCATCGCCGCCCGTGCGCACCGCCTCGGCAATATCGAGTCCCGCATACATCGCGCCTGTCGCGTCGCCGGCGGTTACCACCACCGCGTCCCTGGAGCCGCGGAAACTATAGCATTGCGCGCCGAGACCGGGATCGATGCGATAGGAAACGGCCGGCGCGCCCGCGCCTGCGGCGGCGATTTCCCGGTTGGCAAAAGCGGTCGGAGAATCCCCGCCCCCGCCCTTGCCGCCACGCGCGGCCAGGGCGGGGACGAACGGCGTGAGCGCTCCGGCGACCAATATCTGGCGGCGATCGAACGGGAACCTGGCCATGTGCATCTTCTCCATCACATTGTTCGTGCCGGGCGATTTCGCCTCGGCTTTGTCATTGGCTCGGTCAGGAGCAAAGCCCCGCCGATTGCCCTCATTGCGGGATCATCCCGGGTAACAGATATTGCTGGATCATCACGATGACGCCGAGCAGTAGGGTGAGGATCACGCTGTGCTTGAAGGTGCGCGCCAGCACTTTCCCTTCCTGTCCCCGCAAGTCGGTGACCACCGTCCCGGTCGAGATATTCTGGGGGGAGATCATCTTGCCCATCACGCCGCCGGATGAATTGGTTGCAGCCATCAGAACCGGGCTCAGGCCAAGCTGCTTGGCAGCCACCACCTGGAGATTTCCGAACAATGCGTTGCCGGACGTGTCGCTGCCCGACAGGAAGACCGCCAGCCATCCGAGGAAAGCGGACAGCAGCGGGAAAAGCATGCCGGCCGACGCGACGCCGACGCCCAGCGTATAGGCCATCCCCGAATAATTCATGACATAGGCCAGCCCCACGATCAGCATGGTCGTCACCGCCGGCAACCAGACCTGCCGCAGCGCCCGGCCGATTGCCTTGATCAGCTGCGCGGGCGTCGCCCGAATGACGATCGCGGTGATGATTGATGCCGCGAAAATGGCGGTGCCCGTGGCCAGCGGCTGGAATGTCCACACCGCAGCATACGGCTTGTTATAGGCGGTGATGAATACCTTGTTGTGGAGGCCGGGCCATTCGATCGCGTGCTGCCCCACCAGGTTGACCTTGAAATGCACCCAGACGATCACCGTCGCGGCCAGGATCAGCCACGGCAGCCAGCCCCGCCAGTGGCTTGCCGCGCCGTCGCCGGCGGCCAAGGGCGTGGCGAGAGCATATTCCGGATCGACGGGCGGAGACCATATCCGCAGAAAGCCCAGCGTCACGACCAGCGACGTCATCGAGGACAATACGTCGGTCAGCGCGTAACCGATAAAATTGGCCGAGACGAACTGGCCGATCGCGAACGAGCCACCGGCCACCAGCAGCGCGGGCCACACGCCGCGAAGCGCGCGCACGCCGCCATAGACCATGACGACGTAGAATGGCAGCAACAGGGCGATCAGCGGCAGCTGCCGGCCGATCATCGCCCCCAGCACGTGATCGGGTAATTGGGTCACGGCGGCAAGCGTGGTGATCGGCGCTCCCAGCGCCCCGAAAGCCACGGGCGCGGTGTTGAAGATCAACGTGAGGACGAGCGCGTCGATAGCCGCGAACCCCAACGCGATCAGCAGGGCGCTGGTGATGGCGATCGGGGTGCCGAAGCCGGCGACGCCCTCCAGCAGGCAGCCGAATGAAAATCCGATCACGACCAGCGCGATCCGGCGATCGTTCGGCAGATTCTGGATCAGCCATTTACCGAACGCGTCGAAATGGCCGGTCTCGACCGCCAGATTATAGAGGATCAGCGCATTGAGAACGATCCACATCACCGGCCAAACAGCGAACGTCGCACCGGCTGCCGCGCTGTTCAGCGCTACGGACAACGGCAGGCCCCAGACAAATATACCGAGGCTCAGAGCTACAAGAAGGCCGATCGCGGACGCCAACCAGGCAGGTTTTCGCATGACGCCGAGCAGGATGAGAACGGCGGCGATCGGAAGCGCGGCAACGATGAACGACCAGCCCAGCGTCGAGCCGACGGGCGTCAAGATCTGCTGGAATATTCCGCCTTGGTCCAACGGACGCCTCCCCTGATCATCTTTCTCTCAGCTTGAACGATTCCAGTTTATGGTCAAGCAATTTTACCAAATCCGCAGATCGGGCAATCAGGCCGCCTCACCGCGCCGTTTGCGGTCGGCGATCAGATCGCCTCGTGAAAGCCGCCTGATCGAGGATTCCAGACGCTTTTCAGCCTCGTGAATTGCCTTCTGCGTTTCGAGCGCGGACGTCATGTGCGTCTCGGCCGCCCGCTTGGCGCCTTCGACGTCTCGCGCCAGGATGGCGTCGAGAATCGCACGATGCTCCGAGATTTGCGAGGCGGGATCGTTGCGGTGTTTGTAAAGATTCTGGCGGTTCAGATAGACGTTCGAGCGTAATACGACTTCAAGGCTGCGCATGAAGTGCAACATCATGACATTGTGGCTCGCTTCGTAGATCGCGAAGTGAAATTCGGCATCCGCGCGGGCGATTTCGTCCACTTTGTTGCACTTGTGCGCCTTGAGCATCGAGTCGAATCGTTCCTGCAGCAATCGCCGGTCCAGATCCGATGCCCGCTCCGCCGCATAGCCGGCGGCAGCCGCCTCGACCGAGGAGCGTAATTCCATGCAGTCCGCCCGCGCATCGGGATCGTCCAGGAGGAGAAGCAAGGGATCGCGCAGACTCCGCCCGATATCCTCGCTCACATAGGTTACTCCCTGCGCATTGGTCGTGAGCAGGCCGAAAGCGATCAATTTGTCCAGGCCTTCACGCAATGACGGACGGGATACATTCAGCTTGGCTGACAGGTCGCGCTCCGACAGCAGGCGCTCGCCCGCACGCAGCGTTCCCTCCAGAATAAGCTGCTGAATATGCTGGGCGATCGTATCCGCCAAACGTACCGGCTTGATCGTCAGCATGCGGCTTGGCCCTGTTCCTGTCGCCTCGCGGCAACCTGTCTCACGCGCGAACTTGGCCGTCAACGCCTCCACTTTGGTAATTTAAGTTGACCAATTATCAAACTGGTCAATACATATCTCCAAACGACCAGCCCGCTGCGTCAGTCTTGGCGCAGGAAGGTCCGGCGAGGAGAGTGAAAAATGCGGATATTCCACAAGGCAGCCATGTTCCTGGTCAGCGCAAGCGCTCTCTCTTTGTCGGCACCCTCGTTAGCAGCGCCGCCCGCGAGTGATTCGGGTCACCGTACGGGCACCGCAAATGAAGGCGGATCGTCTCCCGCACCGGCCGGGGACGCGCCTCTCCCGCCGGCTCCAGGCGATCAGGAGATCATCGTCACGGGCAGCCGGATTGCCCGGTCGACCTTCGAAACGCCCACGCCTGTCACCTCCATCAGCCAGCGCCAGCTCGAGGCCAAGGCAGCGACGACGGTCATCGATCTGCTCCGCGACATCCCCGTGCTGCGCCCAAACCGGAACAACGGCTCTGCGACCGATGTCGGCGCGAGCACCTTTAACATCCGGTCGTTGGGCGCGACGCGCACGCTGGTCCTGATCGACGGCCAGCGCGTGCTGAACTCCAGCCCGACCGGGGGGTTCGACCTCAACCTGCTGCCCGCGCCGCTGATCAAGCGGATGGAAATCGTAACGGGAGGCGCATCGTCGGTTTACGGGTCCGATGCGGTCACCGGCGTGGTCAACGTGTTCCTCGACGGCGATCTCACCGGCGGCAAGGCCGATGCCCAGTTCGACATTTCGGGCCATGGTGACACCAAGACCTATTCGGCCAGCGGAGCGGTCGGCACCCATTTCGCCGAAAATCGCGGCCGGATCGTCGCGGCCGCTTCCTATTTCAATCGCCCCGACGTCCTTTACCAGGGTTCGCGCGGTTGGGGCAGCCGCGGCGTCACCCTGATTCCCAACCCCGGTTACACGGCGACGAACGGCCAATATCGCCAATTCCTGATGCCTGGCGCCACCTTGTCATCGATGACCTATGGCGGCGTCATCACCAGCGCCGGTCCGCTCAAGAATATCCAGTTCGGCGAGGGTGGCAGCCAGAGCGCGCTCATTCCCGGCACTTACGTCAGTTCGGTGTGGATGGTCGGCGGCGGCGGCTTGATGCTGCAGCCGCAGTTCGGCGTTCTTGTGCCATCGTCGGAGCGGATAAACGCCTTTTCCCGCCTGTCCTATGATCTCGCGACCGATCTCGAGGCTCATGCCGACATTCTTTTCGCCCGTGCGAAGCAAAACCAGACCAACCTCTACAATTATAATAACGGTGATATACTAATTAAACAGGACAATGCATTTCTCCCTAACAACATCAAACAAATAATGGCCACTAACAATATCCAGTCGTTCAGTCTTGGACGGCTAAATCCAGAGCTCGGGATCAACAACAACACCACGGTCAATTCCTATATCCGCTTCTCTGGAGGACTAAAAGGTAAACTTTCAGATAATTGGCAGTGGGATGGAAATCTCAACTATACGAACGCACTGTACAATAATCACAGCTTGCATAACCGCAACAATTCAAGATGGACGGCCGCACTGGATTCGGTGATGGGACCGAACGGCCAGCCAATCTGCCGCTCCACGCTGACCAATCCCGGCAACGGATGCATCGCCGCCAATCCGTTCGGGATCAACAGCGTGTCGCCCGACGCCGCCAATTATGTGACAGGCACGTCCTGGATTCGGGCTCGCTCGACATTCTTCGACGCCAATTTCAACGCGACCGGTACATTATTCTCCACCTGGGCGGGGCCGGTAAAGGCGGCGCTGGGCGGTGAATATCGCAAGGAAACAGTCAATTTCACGTCCGATCCGGTCTCGGCCGTGAACGGGTGGCGCCAGGCCAGTTCCGCCCCTTATCATGGCAGGGTCAATGTCAAGGAAGCCTATGTCGAGTTCGGCGTCCCCTTGGCGAGGAACGCCTTCTTCGCGCGCCGTCTCGATCTCGATCTGGCGGGCCGCCACGTCGATTACAGTACGAGCGGGGGCACCAATGTCTGGAAGATCGGGCTGAACTGGACGCTCGATGATCGGCTGCGCCTGCGCGGGACCTATTCGCGTGACTTCCGCGCCCCGACGATCAACGAGCTTTTCGCCGCCACCACCGTTCGGCAGGGAGCGGTCGTGGTGGATCGCACGAACAATCAGTCGGTAGTCGTAGCAACCGCGGCCGGCGGCAACAGGCTGCTCAAGCCGGAGGCGGCGCATACCCTCACGGCAGGTGCGGTGCTGCGACCCACCGCAAATCTGCAATTCTCCGTCGACTTCTTCGATATCAAACTCGACGGCGCGATCACGACGCTCGGCGCGCAGGACGTGATCGATCGTTGCGCGACAGGTGCCACGGCATTCTGCTCAAACGTCCAGCGCAATGCTTCGGGTCTGATCACGCTGGTGCAGACGACGGCCTTCAATGCCCAGACGCTGAAAACACGCGGACTCGACTTCGAAGGGTCATGGCATTTTCCGCTGTCGGGTCTGGTTTCCAGCTGGGATGGGGAGATCGGCGTTGCGCAGATCGCGACCTATGTCGACCGGCTGCTAACCGTTTCGAACACGACGGTCGTGAATACCGCGGGGCAGGTGACCGGCGGTCTCGCCACGCCTAAATGGCGCGAGGCGACGACGATCTCTTATACTAACGGCCCCCTGCAACTGAGGGTGCTCGGCAATCTGGTCGGTGGCGGTCGGTTCGACAACAATTATGGTCCTCGCGATTTGAGTCCGGACAGTTTCGCGGGCCGTTATTATGTGGACGTCTCCGCCCAATATGACCTCACCAAGCAGATTCAGATCTACGCCAAGGTTGAAAATTTGTTCGATGCACCTCCGGCGCTTGCCGCAGGCAACACGCCGATCCGCGCGGGTGCGACCGATTCCACCGGCTTCTACGATCTGATCGGTCGTAATTTCGGTGTGGGCGTGCGTTACCGCTGGTAATCGCCTGACAGTGAGCCTGCTATGTCTCGAAACCGGGGAGCCCAATTTGATTCGAGATGGCGGCGATAATCCGCCCGACCGTTCACGGTCGGGCCGCGCCACTGGCGTTTATGTCGGGAGGGCCGCGGCAGGCGGGTCGGCCGGATCGCGCGACATATGGAACGACCTGCGCGCTCGTCAGACGCTGCGGGCCTTGTTTGACGCCGCAATCGTGCGCGCCGATCCCGAACTGATTCTCAAGCCCCATCTCCCGCAGCCTCCGCGCGGCCGTTGCGTGGTGGTGGGGGCCGGCAAAGCGGCGGCTACGATGGCGGCGGCGGTCGAAAAGGCCTGGCCCACCGTGCCGCTGACCGGCATTGTGGTCGTTCCTTACGGT
>DATMIP010000394.1:0-3267 GCA_035554515.1 Sphingomonas sp.
CTCGATCTCGGGCCGCGGAACGGTCGTCACCGGCCGCGTCGAGACCGGCATCGTGAAGGTCGGGGACGAAGTCGAGATCGTCGGCATCCGCGACACTCAGAAGACGGTCGTCACGGGCGTCGAGATGTTCCGCAAGCTGCTCGACCAGGGTCAGGCTGGCGACAACATTGGCGCGCTGCTGCGCGGCATCGGCCGTGAGGACGTCGAGCGCGGCCAGGTTCTGGCCAAGCCCGGCTCGATCACTCCGCACACCGACTTCAAGGCCGAGGTCTACGTCCTGTCGAAGGACGAGGGCGGTCGTCATACGCCGTTCTTCGCCAACTATCGTCCGCAATTCTACTTCCGGACGACGGACGTGACCGGCGAGGTCGTGCTCCCCGAGGGCACCGAGATGGTCATGCCCGGCGACAATGTGAAGCTCGGCGTCAAGCTCATCGCGCCGATCGCGATGGAGCAGGGCCTGCGCTTCTCGATCCGCGAAGGCGGTCGCACGGTCGGTTCGGGGGTTGTCTCGGCGATCACCAAGTAATATAGGCGGCAAGCCGTTCGAGTCGGGATGATTCGGACGGCTTGCTGTTTTTGCCGCCTCGCGCGGATCGCTGAACATCGGAAGGTGTCGCGATCGTCACAGTGGGGCGGTTTTGTTTTGGCTCTTTCGCATCGGTAGTGGACATGGAAACGCAGAATATCCGTATTCGTCTGAAGGCATTCGATCATCGCGTGCTCGACCAGGCGACCGGCGACATCGCCGACACGGCCCGCCGCACCGGCGCTCTCATTCGCGGTCCCATTCCGCTGCCCACGCGCATCGAGAAGTTCACCGTCAACCGTGGCCCCCATGTTGACAAGAAGAGCCGCGAGCAGTTCGAGGTCCGCACATACAAGCGTATGCTTGACATTGTGCAGCCGACGCCGCAAACGGTCGACGCGCTGATGAAGCTGGATCTGGCTGCCGGCGTGAACGTCGAGATCAAACTGGCCTGATGGCCACCAAGTGGGCCGCCCCTCCGGGGTGGTCTGCTGCGACATCGGGATACCGCCGGGCAGATGGACGCAAGTCCGCCCGGGCCGCGTCCCCCGTCGCTCTCCTCCCAGGCTGGAGTGAGAGCATCCAACCCGGACGGGGTGTACGTTTTTCGAATTGGGTTGGCCGCCGGGGCGTTTGCCTCAGCGGTCTTTTTCGTTGGATACGCCCGGCGCATGTCGCTCCGGGCCTCTGTTGGGAGTTTGGATCATGCGCACTGGCGTGATCGCGAAAAAAGTGGGGATGACCCGCCTGTTCCAGGATGACGGACGCCATGTGCCCGTCACCGTCCTGGCGCTCGAAGGCAATCAGGTCGTCGCCCGTCGCGAATTGGATAGAGACGGCTATGTGGCCGTGCAGCTCGGCGCCGGCGCTGCCAAGGCGAAGAATGTCGCCAAGCCGCAGCGCGGTCATTTCGCCAAGGCCGAGGTGGAGCCCAAGGCGCAGGTCGCCGAGTTCCGCGTCACCGAGGACGCTCTGCTCGATGTTGGCGCGGAAATCGCTGCCGACCATTTCATCACCGGCCAGATGGTCGATGTGACCGGCCACACGCAGGGCAAGGGCTTTGCCGGCGCCATGAAGCGCTGGGGCTTCGGCGGCCTGCGTGCCACCCACGGCGTGTCGCTCTCGCACCGTTCGCACGGTTCGACGGGTAACCGCCAGGATCCGGGCCGCGTGTTCAAGAACAAGAAGATGGCCGGCCATATGGGCGACCGTCAGCGCACCCAGCAGAATCTGGAAGTCGTCCGCACCGATGTCGAACGCGGCCTCATCTTCCTCAAGGGCAGCGTGCCCGGCTCCAAGGGCACCTGGCTGCTCATCAAGGATGCCGTCAAGGTGACGCGCCCGGCCGATGTGCCCTATCCGGCCAGCATCAAGTCGGCTGCCAACAATAATGCCGAGGCCCCCGTCGAGACGCCCATCGAGGACGTTGTGGACGTGACGCCCGCGACCGACGGTCAGGAGGCCTAAGTCATGAAACTCAAGGTTCTCACCCTGGACGGTGGCGCAGCGGCCGGCGACGTGGAGCTCAACGACGACGTGTTCGGTCTTGAGCCCCGCGCCGACATCCTGCACCGTGTCGTCACCTGGCAGCTCGAGAAGCGTCGCGGCACGGCCCGCGGTGCCCGCGAGCGCAGCGAAGTGGCCCGCACCGGCAAGAAGTTCGGTCGCCAGAAGGGCGGCGGCACCGCCCGTCACGGCGATCGTCGCGCCCCGATCTTCATCGGCGGCGGCAAGGCCCACGGTCCGCGCGTTCGCGACTTCAACCCGTCGCTGAACAAGAAGGTGCGTGCGCTCGGCCTCAAGATGGCGCTTTCCGCCAAGGCGAAGTCCGGCGCGATCACGGTGCTCGACAATCTCGACGTCAAGGACGGCAAGACCCGGGAACTGGCGGGCCATCTGGCCGCGCTCAACCTGTCCAAGGCGCTGTTCATCGATGGTGAGGCGATCAACATCTCCTTCGCCAAGGCGTCGTCCAATCTCGTCGGCATCGATGTGCTCCCCGCCATCGGCGCCAATGTCTACGATATCCTCCGTGCTGACAGCCTGGTGCTGACGCGCGCGGCAGTCGAACAGCTGGAGGCGCGCTTCAATGGCTAAGAAGCAGGCAGTCGCGGTCGCGACCCGTCATTATGACGTGGTCCTGGCGCCGCACATCACCGAAAAGGCGACGCTGGTCTCCGAGCACAACGCGGTTGTGTTCAAGGTCGCGGGCGACGCCACCAAGCCGGAGATCAAGGCGGCCGTCGAGGCGCTGTTCGGCGTGTCGGTCAAGGCGGTCAACACCATCGTGACCAAGGGCAAGACCAAGCGCTGGAAGGGCAAGCCCTATACGCGCTCGGACGTGAAGAAGGCGATTGTGACGCTGGCCGAAGGCCAGTCGATCGACGTCACCACGGGCATTTGAGGGCGGACCTAGGCAATGGCACTCAAGCATTATAACCCGACGACATCGTCCCAGCGCGGACTGATCCTCGTCGATCGCTCGGCGCTCCACAAGGGCAAGCCGGTCAAGGCGCTCACCGTCGGCAAGACCAAGACCGGCGGCCGCAACAACAAGGGCCATGTGACCAGCCGCGGCATCGCGGGCGGTCACAAGCAGAGCTATCGCATCATCGACTTCAAGCGTCGCAAGTGGGACGTTGAGGGTACGGTCGAGCGTCTCGAATATGACCCCAACCGCACCGCGTTCATCGCGCTGGTCAGCTATGCCGATGGCGAGCAGGTCTATATCGTGGCAC
>DATMIP010000395.1:0-2256 GCA_035554515.1 Sphingomonas sp.
CAAGGAAGAGGTTGCCGCCGGCTATGTGCGTGCCGATTATGCTTTCGCGCTCGGCACGGTCGACGTCACCGGCAATGTCGGCGTGCGCTATGTCCACACCGATCAGGTGGCGAGCGGCACGCTGACGATCGGTACCGCGCCGACAGCGGCAAGCTTTCCAAAGACGTTCAATAACTGGCTGCCGAGCTTCAACCTCCGCGCCGAGCTGACGCCGGCACTGGTCGGCCGCCTTGCCGCCAGCCGCGTGCTCACCCGCCCCAATGTGACGCAGAGCGCGCCGCAGATCAGCGTGTCGACCGACGCGCCGACCGCGAGCGGCGGCAACCCCCAGCTGAAGCCCTTCCTGGCCACCCAGTATGACGCATCGCTCGAATGGTATTTCAACCGCAAGGGCTCGCTCACCGGCGCCCTCTTCTACAAGAAGCTCGACGATTATATCACGGCGCAGAACATCAATATCGAAATTCCCGGGCGCGGCACGGTGCTGCTGAGCACGCAGGTCAACGGCGGCAACGCCAAGGTCTATGGTCTCGAAGCGGCGTATAATCAGGTCTTCACCTTCCTGCCCGCGCCGTTCGACGGGCTCGGTTTCCAGGCGTCCTACACGCACACGTCGGTGCGTTCGGACTATACGGCGGGCGCGCGCCCGATCAAAAACCAACTGATCGGCCTCTCCAAGAACAGCTACAATCTGGTCGGCTTCTACGACAAGGGTCCGTTCTCGACCCGGCTTTCCTATGTATGGCGCGACAAATATCTGACCGGCAACGGCAGTACGACCCAGGCGTCCACCTACCTCGCGGC
Organism: Sphingomonas sp.; assembly: GCA_035554515.1. GTDB lineage: Bacteria > Pseudomonadota > Alphaproteobacteria > Sphingomonadales > Sphingomonadaceae > Sphingomonas_I. The sequence goes on from DATMIP010000395.1 coordinate 805, forward strand.
GTTCGGCTCGCTGGACGGCAGCATCTCGCTGCGCGTGACCAGGAATATCCTGGCCAGCGTGGAAGCGATCAACATCGCCGGCGCGCACACCTATTCGTACAGCGCCGACAAATTGCGCTTCGGCGAGATCAACTATTATGGCCGCACGATCCTGTTCGGCGTGCGGGCGGAATTCTGATGTTGAAGGCGCTCCTGGTTGCCGCCGCGCTCGCTTCGGCGGCGGCACCGCGCGCGATGAACGATATCCAGGTGGTCGGCTCGCATAACAGCTTCAAGGCGCAGATCCCGGCCGCCGTGATGCAGCGGCTGCGCGCCGCCGATCCGGCGTCGGCGAACGCGCTGGCTTATTACCATTGGCCATTATCGCGGCAGCTGGATGCCGGCATCCGCCAGCTGGAAATCGACATCTTCGCCGATCCCGACGGCGGGCGTTATGCTAATCCCGCGGGCGAGGCATGGGCCAGCGCCGCCGGCGAGCGCACGGGTTTCGCACGCGCCGCCATGGCCGCGCCCGGTTATAAGGTCTTCCACGTTCCGGACGTGGATTATCTGAGCGGCTGCGTGACGCTTTTGCGTTGCCTCAAGGAGGTCGACGATTGGTCGCGGGCGCATCCCCGCCATCTGCCGATCATGATCACGATCAACGCCGCCGATACGCCGTCGACCCGGCCGGGCATCTCCAATCCCCTGCCGCTCGACGATCCGGCATTGCTCGATGCCCTCGACGCGGAGATCGAGTCCGCGCTTCCGGGCAAGCGCCTCATCCGGCCGGACGAGGTGCGCGGCACGGCTGCCACCCTGCGCGATGCCGTCCGATCGACCGGCTGGCCAAGCCTGGAGGCGGCACGCGGGCGCATCTATATCCTGTTCGACGTGCGGCCGGCCGTCTCGGACGTCTATCGGCGGGGGCACCCTTCGCTCGCCGGTCGCGCCATGTTCGGCTGGTATCCCGACACGGAGGCGGAATCCGCGATCCAGATCGTGCAGGATCCGCTGGTCGATGGTGCCCGTATCCGGCAATGGGTGGAGCAGGGTCTGATCGTGCGGACGCGCACCGACGCCAACACCGTCGAAGCGCGCAATCACGATCTCGGCAAGGCGCGCGCGGCGATGGAAAGCGGGGGCCAGGCCGTCAGCACCGATTATTATCCTGGTGCCCCCGATCCGGACCATCTCGGCTTCACCGTTACCCTGCCGGGGGGCGAAATGGCGCGCTGCAGCCCGGTGCGCGTACCCGGTGGCTGCCGCCTCAAACCCTAGGGTCGATTCCGTTTGAGTTGAACCAGTAGCAACGGAACAGAAAACCTACATAATACTTGGGTTTGCCGATCAAGGGGGCGACGCGTGGCCCTCTTAACGAGCAAAAAGTGTTGGAAAACTGCCGTTGGCGCTCCAGAAAATTCCGCTCCTGAGACGCATTGATGCGAAATCTTCATGCCGATGGCGGCGGTT
>DATMIP010000396.1:0-12283 GCA_035554515.1 Sphingomonas sp.
CGTTCGGGGATTATTTCAAGGAGCAGGCGATCACCCACGCCTGGACGTTGCTGACGCGCGAATGGGCGATTCCGGCCGAGAGATTGACCGTCACGGTCTATCACACGGACGATCAGGCGTTCGATCTGTGGAAGAAGATCGCCGGACTGCCCGATCACAGGATCATCCGCATCCCGACCAAGGATAATTTCTGGGCGATGGGATCGGATGGGCCGTGCGGGCCGTGCTCCGAGATCTTCTACGATCATGGCGATCATATTCCGGGCGGCCCGCCCGGGAGCCCGGACGAGGACGGCGACCGCTTCGTCGAGATATGGAACCTCGTCTTCATGCAGTTCGTGCAGGAAGCCGATATCATCGTCGGCGATCTGCCCAAGCCCTCGATCGACACGGGCATGGGCTTGGAGCGCATCGCGGCGGTGCTGCAGGGCGTCCACGACAATTATGACACGGATACTTTCAAGGCGCTGATCGCGGCATCAGGTGAACATAGCAAGAGCGCGACCGACGGCGCCAACACGGCCTCGCATCGGGTGATAGCCGATCACCTGCGCGCCTCGGGCTTTCTCGTCGCCGACGGCGTGCTGCCGGCGAATGAAGGGCGCGGTTATGTTCTGCGCAGGATCATGCGCCGCGCGATGCGTCATGCGCATCTGTTGGGCGCGGCCGAGCCCTTGATGCATCGGCTGGTGCCGGCACTCGTCGCCGAAATGGGCGCGGCTTATCCCGATCTCGTCCGCGCTCAGCCGCTGATCGAGGAAACCCTGCAGCTGGAGGAAACCCGCTTTCGCCAGACGCTCGCCAACGGCCTGCGGCTGCTCGACGAAGCAACGGGGAGCATGGAGCGGGGCGCGACCTTGTCGGGGGCGGTCGCGTTCAAGCTCTACGATACGTTCGGCTTCCCTTACGACCTGACCGAGGATGCGCTTCGCGCGCAGGGCCTGAACGTGGATCGCGCGGGGTTCGATACGGCGATGGCGGAGCAGAAGGCGGCCGCACGTGCCGCCTGGAAAGGCTCGGGTGACAAGGCATCCGACGATATCTGGTTCGACATCGCCGAAGAGCATGGCGGCACCGAATTCGTCGGCTATTCGAGCCATGTCGGCGACGCCCAGGTCGTTGCGCTGATCAAGAATGGCAAGCGCGTCGACGAGGCGGAGGAGGGCGACGAGGTCGTCATCCTCACCAACCAGACGCCATTTTATGGCGAGAGCGGCGGCCAGATGGGCGATGCCGGAACGGCCAGCAACAACAATGGTTTTACCGCCGAGATTGTCGACACGTCGAAGCCGCTGGGGCGTCTCCACGCGCATAAGGCCACGGTTACCGGTGGTTCGATCAAGACCGGTGATGCGATCCACTTGTCGGTGGATGATGCTCGCCGCCGCCAGCTGCGCGCCAACCATTCGGCGACCCACCTGCTGCACGCGGCATTGCGCCATCGCCTCGGCGGGCATGTCACCCAGAAGGGGAGCCTCGTCGCGCCCGACCGGCTGCGTTTCGATTTCTCGCACCAGAAAGCGATGAGCCCGGACGATATCGCCGCGGTCGAGGCCGAGGTGAATCACCATATTCGCGAGAATGACGACGTTATCACCCGGGTCATGACGCCCGACGACGCTATCGCCGCCGGCGCGATGGCCTTGTTCGGCGAGAAATATGGCGACGAGGTCCGCGTCCTGTCAATGGGGCGGGGCGAAGACGCGCCATGGTCGGTCGAATTGTGCGGCGGCACGCATGTCGATGCACTCGGCGATATCGGTGTTTTCAGGATCATTGGCGAAAGCGCGGTATCCTCCGGCGTGCGGCGGATCGAGGCGCTGACCGGCGAGGCCGCACGGCTATGGCTTACGGGCCGCGAGGAACGGCTGCGCGAGGCAGCGAGCGCGCTCAAGTCGACACCCGAGGAGGTGCCTGCGCGTGTCGCCGCGTTGATCGACGAGCGCCGCAGGCTCGAACGCGAGCTGGCCGACGCGAAGAAGGCGCTCGCGCTCGGTGGCCGCACGACGCAGGCCGATGCCGCCAGCGCCGAGCAGGTCGCCGGCATGGGCTTTATCGGCCAGGTGATCGAGGGCCTCGATCCCAAGGGCCTTCGTGGACTGGTCGATGAAGCCAAGGGGAGGCTGGGTTCGGGCGTCGCGGCGATCGTTGCCGTCAATGAAGGGCGTGCGAGCGTAGCCGTCGGCGTGACTGATGACCTGCTGATACGCCTGTCGGCGGTCGATCTGGTCAAACAGGCGGTTGGCGTGCTGGGCGGACAGGGCGGTGGCGGGCGTCCCGACATGGCGCAGGGCGGTGGCCCGGATGGAGCAAAGGCGGACGCCGCTGTGGCGGCGGTTCGCGAAGCGCTGGCGGACGCCGCTGCCGCGGTCTGATTGACGCACTGTATCGCGTCAGCGGTCCTCGGGCTGGAGGGAAATCCGACCGGGGTGCACAGCCTGGCAGGTGAAGGGATTTCCGCGCGTGCGAAAACGACTAAGAAGGTTTTGGTTGGCTCGGCTGGAAATTCGGCAGGGTCGGCCTTAAATCCCGTCGTCAGGGAGTCACAAAGCCATGAAGCGTGAACTCATCGCTTACCTGGATTCGATCAAGGTCCGCGATCCGGCGCCGCGTTCGCGCTGGGAGATATTGCTTTATCCGGGCGTGCTTGCGCTGGGCCTGCACCGTATCGCGCACTGGCTGTTTCGCGGCGAGCTCTATTTCCTCGCGCGGCTGGTCAATCATATCGCGCGCTTCCTGACCGCGATCGATATCCATCCCGGCGCCGAGATCGGCGAAAACTTCTTTATCGACCACGGTTTCACCGTGATCGGCGAGACCGCCCGTATCGGTAACAATGTCACGATCTATCAGAATGTGACGCTCGGCGGGACCAACCCCACCGACGGCATAGGCGGCAAGCGCCATCCTTCGATCGAGGACGATGTCATCATCGGATCGGGCGCGCAGGTGCTGGGGCCGATCACGGTTGCGCGTGGCGCGCGCATCGGTGCCAATGCGGTGGTCACGCGTGACGTGCCGGAGGGCGCGACGATGGTTGGCATCCCGGCCCGCCCGACTCTGGTCGACGCGGGAACCTATAACAGTTTCATTCCTTATGGGACGCCGTGCAGCGAACGCTTCGATCCGGCCACGCAGCAGCTCGAACTGCTGAAATGCGAGATCGAGACGTTGCGCGGCAAGCTTGCGGCGCTGATCGAGGAACGCGACGCGGGCATTTCCACAAATGCGGATCGCCAGTCGGCCTGATGGGCGTCGTCACCCCATTCCCTCTGCAGGCACCGAACCAGGTGGCCTTCGACCGACCCGAGCTGATGCGTATCCTCGATCTGTATGGCCGTATGGTCGCGGCCGGCCATTGGCGCGATTACGCGATCCAGTTCGGCAAGGACGCCGCCTGCTTCGCCTGCTTCCGCCGGACCGCCGAGCGACCCGAATATCGCATCGAGAAGCGCCCCGCGCTCCGCCAGCGCCAGGGCGAATGGGCGCTGATCGGCGAGGGCGGGGCGGTCCTCAAGCGCGGGCATGAGCTGGGGCCGGTGCTGGCACCGGTCGAGCGCAAACTGGTCAAGCTGGTCGAGGGCTGACCAGCGCCGGCCGGTCGAGCGCCGGCAGCCTCGCCTGGAGATCGTCCGGCAATGCGCGCACCACCATGCGCCGCGCATTGTGCCAGAAGGCCGACAAGAGCAGCAGCGCCGATCCGATTACCAAGGCCGTCAGGGCGATGTTGAGGCTGACGGCGCCGGCCTGGCGGAACAGCCCGGCCAGCGCATAGAGGACATAGACCAGCGAGGAGACAAGGAGCGCGCGCCGGTCCACCGCGAGCGCTACGATGCCGAACGCAACGTAGAGAAGGACCACTGTGAGACCGGTAGCGGCGCTCAACTGATTGCTCATCACGCCCAAAAGGTTGAAAACCGGGTGGGCGATCATCGGGGCCGCGGCGAGGTGAAGCCAGAAGGCCACGTCCGATCGCCGCGTCTGACGGACCCGATCGGACATGTCCCACCACATGGCGAAGGCGAATACGCCAACGCCGGCCGCGAGGAGAAGCCAGAGGAGCGAATTTCGTGCCTCCGGTATCGCCCAGAGCAAAGCCGCCAGCAGGGCAGCGACCAGCGCGCCTGTCAGCGCCGCAATGGTGATCGGAACGTGGAAGCGGCGCCAATGGGCATATGCCGCGGCGGCGGTGAGCAGAGCTACGCCGACCCCGATTCCCGATAGCGTGCGCTCGCCATGGTCGCCTTCCCCCACCAGCGTGATGGCCATCGCGAACAGGGCCGCAGCGGTCGCATAGACGAAGGTGCCGAGCAGAACGATGCTCGGCAATGCCATCCGCCTTTTGGCGGTGAAATATTCGGCCAGGCCCCAGCTCGACGCCGCGACCAGCAAGCCTGCCAGCGCGGCCCCAAGTCCGATATGCGTGAACCGGGCATGATCGGTCATTGCAGGGCCGCCCGGCCCGACCAGACTGAAACCAATCCAGCCGACCGCCACGAGCAGCAACAAGGCGGCGATCGTGACGAAGATGTCGTTGAAGCCCGTGATCAGGCGAAAGCTTTCCTCGTCCACCATTGGACTGGCGCGCGATTGCGCGACGCTTTCGCGCAATGCCGCCGCTGCCGCCGGCGTGATGGCGCCGGTCGCGACCGCGCTTTCAATGTCGGATTCGCTGTACATCGTCTCTCTCCCTGGATCGGGAGCATATCACGACTGTATTGCTGACACAACACACCGATATTGTCAGGCGGTCCCGTCGGCGTCGAGCGCGTAGCCCGCGGAGCGCACGGTGCGGATCAGATCGGGCTGGTCGCCGACGTTGATCGCCTTGCGCAGGCGGCGGATATGGACATCGACGGTGCGCGGCTCGATGTCGCTGTCGCGGCCCCATACCGAATCGAGCAGGCGCTCGCGTGAGAAGACCCGGCCGGGATGCTCCATGAAGTGGCGCAGCAGCCGGAATTCGGTCGGGCCGAGCGCGAGTGATACCCCGTCGCGGCGCACCTTGTGATCCGCAATGTCCATCTCGATGCCGGAATAGGCCAGTCGCTCGCCCGCCAAAGCGGGGCGCACGCGGCGCAATACCGCGGCGACGCGCGCTACCAGCTCGCGGGGACTGAACGGCTTGGTCACATAATCGTCGGCGCCGGTTTCGAGGCCACGGATACGATCCTCCTCCTCGCCGCGCGCGGTCAGCATGATGATCGGTACGTTGGCGCTGTGCGGCGCGCGGCGCAGCCGTCGGCACACTTCGATGCCCGACAGACCCTCTATCATCCAGTCGAGCAGGACGATGTCGGGCGGTCCCTCGGCGGCGAGAAGCAAGGCTTCCTCGCCGTCGCCCGTATGTTCGACATCATGCCCCTCGCGCCGGAGGTGCCATGTCAGCAATTCGGCGAGGGCCTCGTCGTCCTCGACGAGGAGAATGCGCGCTCCTGCCATGGATTCAGGAAGTGGGAGCCAGCGCATCGGCGCCACGCGGTCGTTCGGGCATCTGTTCGCCGGTCGCGGCATAATAGATCATCTCGGCCGCGTTGGTGGCGTGATCGCCGATCCGCTCGATATTCTTGGCAATGAACAGCAGGTGCGTGGAGGCGCCGATATTGCTCGGATTCTCCATCATGTAGGTCAGGAGCGCACGGAAGAGACTGTCGTAGAGATCATCCACGATCCGATCGCGGGCGCTGACCTCGACCGCGGCCTCGGGATCCCGGGCCGCGAACGCGTTGAGCACGTCATGAACCATTTCGGACGCGGCGCGCGCCATGGCGGGCACGATCGCCAGCGGTTCGATCCCGCGCATGTCCTGGAGGAGCGGCACCCGCTTCGCGATATTCTTGGCGTAATCGCCGATCCGCTCGATCACGCCGGCGATCTTGAGCGCGGCGATGACCTCGCGCAGATCGTCCGCGAGCGGCGCGCGCAAGGCGATCAGGCGTACGACGCGGCGTTCGACCTCCTGTTCGAGCTCGTCGATCCGCTTATCCTGTTGCACGATCCGCGCGGCAGCGTCCGTATCCCTGCGCGTAAGAGCCTGGATCGCGCTGTCGATCGCAGCTTCGGCCAGGCCGCCCATCTCGGCAACCATCGCGCGCAATTCGCCGAGATCCTCGTCAAATGCTTTAACCGTATGTCCGATCGTGGCCATTCAACGCTCCCTAGGGCTTGCCCAATGCTGTCGCACCGCGTCACTTTTATGACACGGAAGTCGCAGCGAGAGGAAGTTCGACCGTAACGGTGGTTCCCTGGCCCACGACGCTTGCGATTTCGAGCTTGCCGCGATGCCGCTCGACGATGTGCTTGACGATAGCCAGGCCCAGCCCGGTGCCGCCGATCGCGCGGCTTCGGCCCGGATCGGCGCGATAGAAGCGCTCGGTCAGCCGGGGCAGATGCTCGGGCCCGATTCCGTCGCCCTCGTCGCTGACGCTGAACCGCGCGCTTCCGTTGACGACCTTCAGCATTGCCCGGACGGGGGTGCCTTCGCGCCCATATTTAAAGGCATTGCTGATGATATTATGGATCAGCTGGTGCAGCTGGCCGCGATCGCCGATCACCACGGCGCGCGACGGCGATCCGATTTCCAGCCTTGCCCCGTCGCGGCGCACGGCGAATTCGTCCGCCACCTCGCGCAGCGTCGGCGCGAGATTGATTCGATCGCGTGGAGGGAAATAGCGATCGGCCTCGATTCGCGAGAGCGACATGAGATCGTCGATCAACCGCTGCATGCGCCGCGCCTCGCCCTCCATGATGGCGAGGAAGCGCAGCCGCGTATCGGCATCCTCCGGACCGTTCGCCTCTTCGAGCGTCTCGATGAAGCCGATCAGCGAGGCGAGCGGAGTGCGCAGTTCATGGCTGGCATTGGCGACGAAATCAACGCGCATCTGTTCGGCGGCGCGCTGGGCGCTGCGATCGGTCAGGCGGAGCAGCCGTTTGCCGGGGCGGATCGTCCCCGCGGAAAGCTCCCAAAGCCGCTCGTGCCCGCCAAGCCCGTTCAGGCTGACCGGGCCATCCTCGTCGCCGCTGAGGACACCGACGGCGGCGGGATGCCGCAGGGCGAGGCGGACATAGTCGCCGACGATATGCTCGCCCAGAAGGGCGCGGGCAGCCGCATTGGCGTGGCTGATATGATAGCCGTCGAGCAGGATCAGCGGCTCGGCCTGGGCTTCGATCAACTCGGTCGTCGTGTCGGGCGGCGGGGGCTTGCTCTCCACGATTGGCCCAGAGCCGAGCCGGGTGAAGCGTGGCAATGCCATGTCAGCCGAACGCCGCAAGAGCCGGAAGGAGCTCATCGAAATGATCGATCAGCGCGGTTGCGCCGAGTTCCTCGGGCGGACGGTCCGAATATCCAAAGGTCAGCGCAATGCACGGAACGCCGGCGGCGCGGGCGGCATCTGTATCGCTGATCGAATCGCCGACGAAGGCCGCGCGCTGGCCGCCCGCCCGCCTGATCGCTTCGCGGACCGGTGCCGGATCGGGCTTGCGCGCGGACATCGTATCGCCCCCGACGATCGCGTCGAATCGCCCCGTCCAGCCGAGCTCGCGAATCAGGTCATGTGTCAGGCCCTCGAGCTTGTTAGTGCAGATTGCGAGCTTGATCCCTTGATCCTCGAGCGCCGCCAACGCCGTTTCGACGCCTGCGAACGGGCGGGAAAGATTCGCGATATGCGCTTGATAAAAAGCGATGAGGATCGGGTAGCCCTGCTCGATCAGATCGTCGCTGACGGCGCCGGTGGCGGCCAATCCCTTATGGAGCAGCGCGCGCGCGCCGTGCCCCACCATGCGGCGCACGTCGTCGGCCGGAATCGCCGTCCGCCCCAGCGCGATCAAAGCATGGTTGAGCGCCGCGGTCAGATCGGGCGCGGTGTCGGCCAGCGTGCCGTCCAGATCGAAAATGATCAGATCGAACTTAATCTGGGCCATCGCCGCGCCAATAGCCCCGCATATGGCCTGCGCAAGCGGAACATGGCAAAGCCCCGCATCATGACCGATACGCCGCTTGCCGCCATCATCCTTGCCGCAGGCAAGGGCAGCCGAATGAAATCCGCGCTGCATAAGGTACTCCACCCGATTGCCGGTCGGCCCATGCTCGGCCATCTGACCGACGCGGTCGCCGCGCTCGGCGCGGAGCGGACCGTGATCGTCACGGGCGCGGCGCGCGAGCAGGTCGAGGCGTTCGCGGCGCCATTGGGGCTGGCGGTCGCGATTCAGGCCGAACAGCTCGGCACGGCGCATGCCGTGCAGCAGGCCGAAGCCGCGCTGACCGGCTTCGACGGCGACGTCCTTATACTTTACGGCGATGTGCCGTTGGTCTCGAGCGCGACGCTGGCGCGGATGGTGGCGCGGCTGCACGAAGGCGATGCGCCGGCGGCGGTGGTGCTTGGCTTCCGTCCGGCCGAAACCCTGTCCTATGGCCGCATCATCGCCGAGCAGGGCCGCATCCTCAAGATGGTCGAACATAAGGATGCGAGCACGACCGAACGTGCCGTGAATTTATGCAATTCGGGATTGATGGCCGTACGCTCGGCTGATCTATGGCGCCTGCTCGCGCGGGTCGGCAACGCGAATGCTTCCGGCGAATATTATCTGCCGGACATCGTGATGCTGGCGGCCGAGGAGGGGCATTTTTCTGCGGTGATCGAAACCGATGCCGATGAAGTGGCGGGCGTCAACAGCCGCGCCGAACTCGCGCAGGTCGAGGCGCTGTGGCAGGCGCGCCGGCGGACGCGCGCGATGGCGGAGGGCGCCAGCCTGATCGCGCCGGAAACGGTGTGGTTCGCGGCCGATACACGCCTTGGCCGCGACGTGATCGTAGGACCCAATGTCGTGTTCGGCCCGGGGGTGACCGTCGCCGACCAGGTGACGATCAACGCCTTCTGCCATATCGAAGGCGCGAGCATCGCCCGCGGCGCGATAATCGGCCCATTCGCACGGTTGCGCCCGGGCGCGCAGATCGGCGCCGATGCGCATGTCGGCAATTTCGTCGAGATCAAGCAGGCGCGACTGGGCGAAGGGGCCAAGGCCAACCACCTGACCTATATCGGCGATGCCGAGGTCGGCGCACGCAGCAATATCGGCGCCGGAACGATCACCTGCAATTATGATGGATTCGGCAAATATCCGACCAGCATCGGTGCGGGAGCGTTCATCGGCTCGAACAGCGCGCTGGTCGCTCCGGTGACGATTGGCGACGGGGCGATCGTGGGCGCCGGTTCGGTAATCACGGGCGACGTCCCGGGTGACGCGCTGGCGGTTTCGCGCGGCCAGCAGCGAAATCTGGCCGGCTGGGCCGCGCGGTTCCGGGAATTGAAGCGCGGAAGCTAGGCCATTTGGACGGCGCTTATCGGGTCGACGCTGATCACGCTGCCCTCCGATCGGCCGGAAAAGAGCCCGCCGCCGCGCCCGGGAAGCTTGACGCGGCCGCGGCCGGTATCTCGAAATCGTCCGTGACAAGGGGGCCGAGAACGGATTCAAACCGGCGGACGCGTACCGCATTCTTTCCGGCGCGCTTGACCTCGTACATCAACGCGTCGGCGTGCTGGATGACGACGTCGAGCCGCTCGACTTGCGATGCCAACATTATCAGCGCGCCCATGCTGCAGGTTACCGGCAGGCCGGTCCTGGCCAGCATGTCGGAGATGCGCGCGTGGACCATCGCCGCGACGTGATCCCCGTCGTCGCCGCCGGGCAGGGCCAGCAGCGCAACGAATTCGTCGCCGCCCATGCGCGCAAACAGGTCGTTCTCGCGGATCGCCTCGACCGCGCCCATGGCGAAGATCTGGAGAATTTTATCGCCAACCGCATGGCCATAGCGATCGTTGACCAGCTTGAAGCCGTCGAGATCCATGTAGCAGAGGATGAAGGAGCGATCCGCCTCGCGTCCGGCTGCGATCGCGGTCGCCATCCCCGTCAGGAACGCCGCCTTGTGGAGCGCGCCGGTCAGCCCATCGGTCGCGGCACGCCAGCGTTCGAGCTGCATTGCCGTGCGCATCCCGCTTACGAGTACCACGATCAGTCCGTTCGAAAGCAAGCGGGCAATGATGTTGAAGATTTCGGTTGTCATCGTGACGGCCGGGAAGGGATGCACAACGTGCTCGATATGCCGCGCCGTGGCTCCGCTCGCGGCGACCAGTAATGCGAACAGCAAGCCTCTTCGCTCGCCGAAGCTCCACCCGGCCAGTGCCGATACCAGCAAGTAAAGGATCAGGAGATTGACCCTGGAATTGGTTGCAATGTCGAGCGCGAGCACGATGGCCAGCGACAGCAAACAAACGAGCCACAGCGTCAGGGCAGACCATGATTCGGTAACACCCGCAGCCTTGATGAGCACGCGCGCCGCGAGGGTCAGTTGAGGTGGGTGGTACGGCACTCTTCCTTCTCTCCCCTCCTCCCCGGCGATGCGCCTCCCGTGAGCCGAAATTAAGACCAAATGCTTAACATTAGATCGACGGATCGAGCCCCCTGTTCAGCGTCGGGCAACGCGCTTAGGCGCCTGTAGGCGAGCCGACCTCGAGGGAGCAAGTTTACGTGTGCGGGATCATCGGAATCGTAGGAAAGGACGAGGTTTGCGACCGGTTGCTGAGTGGCTTGCGCCGGCTGGAATATCGCGGCTACGATTCGGCCGGCATCGCCACCATATTCGACGGCGCGATCGAGCGTCGCAGGGCGCCGGGCAAGCTCGACAATCTTGCCACGGTGCTGCGCGACTGTCCGCTTCCTGGCCGCACCGGCATCGCGCATACGCGCTGGGCAACGCACGGCGCGCCTACCGAGGACAATGCCCATCCCCACGCCACCGCCGAAGTGGCGGTCGTTCACAACGGCATCATTGAGAATTTCAAGCCGCTGCGACAGGAATTGCAGGCGCGCGGCCGTGTCTTCACAAGTCAGACCGATACCGAGGTCGTGGCGCATCTTGTCTCCGAACTGGTAGAGCAGGGAGCCGAGCCCGCGACCGCCGTCGCGGCCGTGCTCAAGCGGCTGCATGGCGCCTTCGCGCTCGCTATCCTGTTCAGGCAATATCCGGACCTGCTCATCGGTGCGCGGCTCGGCTCGCCGCTGGTGGTGGGCTATGGCGACGGCGAGACCTATCTTGGATCCGATGCGCTGGCACTGGCGCCGCTGACGCAGCGTATCTGCTACCTCGAGGAAGGTGATTGGGTCGTCATTACCCGCGAGGGCACGCGGATTTTCGACGTCGAGGATCGGCCGGTCGAGCGGCCGATCGTCCAGTCTGGCGCGAGCGACGTTGCGCTGACCAAGGGCAATCACCGCCATTTCATGCTCAAGGAGATATATGAGCAGCCGATCGTCGTCGCCCAGACGCTGCGTGCCTATCTGCGCCGGCTCGAGGAGACGGTTTCGCTGCCGACCGAGGATTTCGATCTGGTATCGGTGCGTCGCGTCACGATCGTCGCCTGCGGCACCAGCTTTTATGCGGGGATGGTCGCGAAATATTGGTTCGAACAATTTGCCCGCATCCCGGTCGACATCGATGTGGCGAGCGAATTCCGCTATCGCAGCCCCGTACTGGAGCCCGGCGGCCTGGCGCTGTTCATCAGTCAGTCGGGTGAAACCGCCGATACGCTCGCCGCGCTTCGCCATGCGCGCAGCGAGGGGCAGCGCATCGCGGTAGTCGTCAACGTGCCGACATCGACGATGGCGCGTGAGGCGGACCTGCTGCTGCCGACCCATGCCGGCCCGGAAATCGGCGTCGCTTCGACCAAGGCATTTACCTGCCAGCTCGCGGTTCTCGCGGCGCTTGCGGTCAATCTTGCCCGGAGCAGGGGACGCCTGAGCCGGGAGGAAGAGCGCGATATCGTGCGGCATCTTTCCGAAGCGCCCGCCGCCCTGAACAGCGCGCTCGCCCTTGACGAAGCGATCCAGACTATGGCGCATCACATCGCCGGCGCGCGCGACGTCCTTTATCTGGGCCGAGGGCCCGATTATCCGTTGGCGCTTGAAGGGGCGCTCAAGCTGAAGGAGATCAGCTATATTCACGCGGAAGGTTATGCCGCGGGAGAGATGAAACATGGGCCGATCGCGCTGATCGACGAAGCCGTGCCGATCATCGTCATCGCACCGTCGGGACCGTTATTCGACAAGACGGTGTCAAACATGCAAGAAGTACAGGCACGAGGCGGCAAGGTTGTGCTGATCTCCGACAAGGACGGCGTGAAGGCCGCAGGAGAAGGATGTCTGTCGACGATAACGATGCCCAAGGTGCATCCGCTGATTGCGCCCCTGGTTTTTGCGGTACCGGTCCAGTTGCTGGCTTATCATGTCG
>DATMIP010000397.1:0-8053 GCA_035554515.1 Sphingomonas sp.
AGAAGGCGTAGAGGACGAAACACGAGGGGGATCGGTGCCTGCTGAGGCGAGCGCGAGGAACACAATGATCGAAAACCAGAAAATCAGGCCGGCGCAGGTCGTCGGCCCCTTGGGCGAGCCGCTGACGCTCGACTCGCTTCCGCCGCCCGGCACGACCCGCTGGGTCGTTCGCCGCAAGGCGGAGGTCGTGGCCGCGGTCAATGGCGGCCTGCTGAGCTTCGATGACGTGTGTCAGCGTTACGACATCAGCCTGGAAGAATTCGCCTGCTGGAAGCGTGCGGTGGAACGCTCGGGAATGCCCGGACTGCGCGTCACGCGCATCCAGCATTACAAATCGCTCTACGAACGCCAACAAAAGTATTGACCTTGTCCTATTCCCGATGATCGCGCCGGGAACCAAATTCGTTCCCGGCGCGTATCAACGTCCGATCGCCGCACTGCGTAGCTGTTCTACAAGCGGCGAACAGGAGGATGGACATGGGACTAATTCTTTGGCTTGTGATTGGCGGTGTCGTCGGCTGGCTCGCGAGCATCGTCATGCGCACTGACGCGCAGCAGGGCATCGTTCTCAACGTCGTCGTCGGCATCGTCGGCGCGTTCGTGGCGGGCCTCATTTTTTCGGGCGGCAGCATCAACAATGCGCCCCTCAACCTCTATACGTTCCTGACCTCGCTGGTGGGTGCGATCATCCTGCTCGCGATCGTCAATCTGGTTCGCCGCGGCTCGGTCCGCTAGACGACGCAGTTCGTCACGCACAAGGGCCGTCCCGGGACACCGGGGCGGCCCTTGTCGCATGTGGCGGGTTTAGAATCTGGTCGCTGTTGTCGTATCTGATTTGTCATCGCGAGGCGCGGCACGCGCCGCGACGATCCAGAAACCGGCGCAACTGGATTGCGCCGCTGCGCGCGCAATGACGATCCAGTAAGAGGTCATCACGCCCTAATATCGGTTTCGGATTCGCCGAAACATATCCAATCAGTTCAATTCGAACGCCACCGAAAGCGTGACGGTCAGCTCCTGCTCGCCCGCCTCGATTTGCGTCGCGTCCTCGGCCTTGGCGCGCATCGCCATCATCATCGGGCGCGGGGGCTGCACGCCGCCTTCGCTCTCGCTGATCCGCACGATGCGGCGAACCGTCAGCCCGGCCGCTTTGGCGTAGAGTTCGGCGCGCGCCTTCGCGATGGCGAGCGCCTTGGCGCGTGCTTCGTCGAGCGCGGTCTCAGGATGGTCGACCGACAGCGTCGGACCGTCGATCTGGTTCGCGCCCGCCGCTACCAGCGCGTCGAGCACGGCGCCCGATCCGCCCAGATCGCGAAAACGCACCGAGACGCGATTGTTCGCCTGATAACCAGTCAGCACCGGTGGCACATTGTTGCCGTAGCGATAGTGCGGCTGCAGGTTGATCGACTGGGTCTGGATGTCGCGATCGGCGACGCCCGCGCGCCTCAATGCGGCGATCGTCGCGGCCATGGCAGCGGCGTTCGCCCGCATCGCCTCGCCCGCCTTGGGCGCCTGCGTTACGACACCTGCGCTGATCGTCGCGACGTCGGGCTTGCGGGTCGACGTGCCGGTGGCGGAGATGTCGAGTTCGGTCCCCGCGATCGGTGTGGTCGTCACCTCGGCATGAAGGGGTGCGGCGGCCAGCAGGGCCAAGGGCAGCAGGGTCTTCATCGTGCGTCTCCTCCGGGAAGGTTGGTCGGCCAGTTGCACTGCACATGCGATGAATATCTTCGTCATCCCAGCGAAAGCTGGGATCTCGGGAGGCCGTCAGCATCCCCTCCTCACGAGATGCCAGCGTGCGCCGGCATGACGATATGAATTATCCCGCCGCCGCGACGATCGCCGCCCATCCGGCCTCGTTGATAACGCGCACGCCCAATTCCCTGGCCTTCTTCTCCTTCGATCCCGCGCCCGGTCCCGCGATGACGAGATCGGTTTTGGCCGATACCGATCCGGAAACGCGCGCCCCCAATTGCTCGGCCTGCGCCTTGGCTTCGTCGCGGCTCATCGTTTCCAGCGATCCGGTGAACACCACGATCTTTCCGCTGACCTCGGATTCGCGCACCTCGTGCACGAATGCCAGCGGGCGCACCTCGCTCAGCAAGTCGGTCCAGGCCTCCCGATTATGCGGTTCGGCGAAGAAATCGATCAGCGCCTCGGCCACGACCGGCCCGACGCCCGCGACGCTTTCGATCTCGGCGCGCGCTGGTGCATCTCCCGTGGCGGCGGCAATGGCGACCTCGGCGATGCGTTCCACCGTACCGAACGCCTTGAGCAGGTCGCGCGCGGTGATCGCGCCGATATGGCGGATGCCGATGCCGAACAGGAAGCGGGCGGGATCGGGCGTGCGCTTCTCGTCGATCGCGGCGAGCAGATTGGCCGCCCACACGTCGCCCTTCTTCTTGCGCACGAGCAGCTGCTCCTCGCACAGGCGGAAAATATCGGCGGGCGAATGGATCAGCCCGTCGTTGAAGAAATCCTCGATCTGCTGGAAACCGAGCCCGCGAATGTCGAGCGCGCCGCGCGAGCAGAAATGGATCAGCCGCTCGACGCGCTGTGCGGCACAGATCAGGCCGCCGGTGCAGCGATAATCGACCTCGCCTTCCTCGCGTTCGACCAGCGAATCGCACACCGGGCAATGCGTCGGGAATGTCCACGGCGCGCGCGGCTCCTCGCGCGACAAATTCTCGACGATCTGCGGGATGACGTCGCCCGCGCGCTGCAGCACGACGCGATCGCCCGGGCGCACCCCCAGCCGCCCGATCTCGTCGGCATTGTGCAGGGTTGCGTTGGTGACCACGACGCCGCCGACCGTCACCGGCTCGAGCCGCGCCACGGGCGTGAGCTTGCCGGTCCGCCCCACCTGGATGTCGATCGCGCGCAATGTGGTTTGCGCCTGCTGCGCCGGGAATTTATGCGCGATCGCCCAGCGCGGGGCGCGGCCGACCTGGCCGAGCCGGTCCTGCCAGTCGAGCCGATCGACCTTATAGACGACCCCGTCGATATCGTAGTCGAGATCGGCGCGCTGCCCTTCGATCATGCGATAGCGGGCCAGCGCACTGGCGGCGTCGGGGCAGCGCACGCGTAGCGGCGTACTGCCGAAGCCCCAGCCGCTTATGGCGTCCATCACGTCGGTTTGCGTCGCACCCGGCAGCGCCGAATGCTCGCCCCAGCCATGGACGATGAAGCGCAGCGGCCGCATCGCCGTGACCGCCGCGTCCTTCTGCCGCAGCGATCCGGCGGCGGCATTGCGCGGATTGGCGAACTGGCGTGCCTTGCCCGCGTCGCCGGCGGCGCGCGCCTCGTCGAGCAGGCGCCGATTGAGCGCGGCAAAATCCTCCTTCGCCATATAGACCTCGCCGCGCACCTCGAAGATGTCGGGCGCGGTTGGCGGCAAGGTTTGGGGCAACCCGCCCGCGAAGGCCGCGTTCGGTGTAACGTCCTCGCCGATCGTCCCATCGCCCCGCGTCGCCGCCTGAACGAGGCGTCGATTCTCGTAGCGCAGCGAACAGGACAGCCCGTCTATCTTGGGCTCGGCCGTCAGCACCACCGGCTCGTCCCCGGCAAGCCGCAGGAAGCGGCGCACGCGCGCGATGAACTCGGCCACCTCCTCGTCCGAAAAGGCATTGTCGAGGCTCAGCATCGGACGCGCATGCCGCACCTTGGCGAGCGGGCCGCTCGGCGTCGCGCCGACCTTGTGCGACGGACTGTCCTCGCGCACCAAAGCGGGGAAACGCGTCTCGATCGCATTGTTGCGCCGCATCAACGCATCATAATCCGCGTCCGAAATCTCGGGCGCGTCCTGATCATGATAGAGGCGGTTGTGACGCGCGATCTCGGCAGCCAGGCGCTCGAGCTCGGCGGCGGCTTCGGCTTCGGTCAGCGTGTCGGGCTCGGCCATGCGCTCCCGCTATCCCGCCGCGCCTTCAGCTGTCCAGCGCCCACGGCGCCTTGGCGAGGCGCTTTGCCAGAAAGTCGATCAGCACGCGCACCCGCGCAGGGCGCAATGCGTTGGGCGGGGTGAGCAGGTTGAGCGCGATCGGGGTTGTCGACCAATCGGGCAAAATCTCCTCCAACCGGCCGTCGGCGAGCGCGCGCCAGACGATGAAATCGGGCAGCATCGCCAAACCGTGCCCGGCACAGACCGACGGCAGGAACACATCGCCATTATTCGAACGGATACGGCCACGCAGCGGTACGGCATATTCGCCTTCGCGCGGGTGGTGCAGCCGCCAATATTCCGGATTTGCGACGCCGGTATAGATCATGGCCTTATGGTCGACGAGCTCGCGCGGATGCCGCGGGCGGCCATGTTTCTCCAGATAAGCGGGCGCTGCCACGATCGGGGTGCGGATCGCACATAGCCGGCGCGCGCGCAGGCTCGAATCGGCCAGCGCCGCGATGCGCAACGCGATGTCGAACCCGTCGCCGATCAGATCGACCAGCGCGTCGTCCAGCTGCAGGTCGAGGTCAACCTGCTGATATTCCGCCAGAAAATCGGGCAAGGCGGGTGCGAGATGCTCCAACCCGAACGACATTGGCGCAGCGATACGCACCAGCCCGCGCGGCGTTTCGGCCTGGTCGGAGGCTTCGGCCTCGGCCGCCTCGCCCTCGGCCAATATGCGCGCCGCGCGCGTCAGCGCGGCCTTGCCGGTCTCGGTCAGCGACAGACGGCGCGAGGTGCGGTGGAGCAAGGGCGCACCCAACCTCTGCTCGAGCCGCGCCACCGCCTTCGACACGGTCGGCTTGGACAGGCGCAGCTCGCTCGCCGCGCGGGCGAAGGAGCCGGTCTGGGCGATCTTGGCGAAGATTGCCCAGGCATCGAAATCGGGAAGGGGCATTGGACCCGCCATCCATAAAGTTTATGCAACGGTGGCTTGCCATCATTGCTATTTTCTACCGAGCTTGCCGCCCTATCTAGGTCAGGACGCCGGAACAAGGCCCGGCCCGGAGATACGACCATGATCGACGTCCGCCCCTTCGATACGCTCGGTGCCGCCAATCTTGGCTGGCTCGATGCCCATCACCATTTCTCGTTCGCGGATTATCGCGAGCCGTCCCGCATGAACTGGGGCAATCTGCGTGTCTGGAATGACGACGCGATCGCGCCCCATACGGGCTTTCCGCCGCATCCGCATGCCGACATGGAGATCATCACCTATGTCCGCGAAGGCGCGATCACGCACCAGGACAGCCTTGGCAACAAGGGTCGCACCGAAGCGGGCGACGTCCAGGTGATGTCGGCCGGCAGCGGGATCGCGCACGCCGAATATAATCTGGAGGACGAAACCACCCGTCTGTTCCAGATCTGGATCGTGCCGACCCGACGCGGCGGCGAGCCCGGCTGGGGTGCCCGCCCGTTTCCCAAAGGGGATCGTTCGGGCAAGTTCGTGACGCTTGCCTCGGGCTTCGCCGAGGATGGCGAGGCGTTGCCGATCCGCACCGACGCACGGGTTCTGGGCGCCACGCTCAAGGCCGGGGAAGCCATCGAATATCCGCTCGGCGTCGATCGTCGCGCCTATCTCGTGCCCGCCAGCGGCCGGATCGAGATCAACGGCGTGGCGGCCCATGCGCGCGACGGCATCGCCATCAGCGATACCGAGACAGTGTCCGTCACCGCGCTGGAGGACGCCGAACTCGTCATGGTCGACACCGCCTAGGGTCGATTCCGACGCTTCGAGCCGGTCATTGCGAGCCCTGCGGCGCGGGGACGACCCGGCCGGCCGGAGCCCGGGGGTCAATGGCCCGATGCCCGCCTGTCAGGCTGGCCGGGATGCGAGCCAGATCGTGTAGATATTGGCGTCGGGATAGGTGGAGCCCGCGACCTGCACCTCTTCCACCTCGAACCCGATCGCCTCCAATTGCGCGCCGAAGGCCCGATCGGCATAGGCCGACCAGATCGCCAGAACGCCGCCGGGCCGGAGCGCGGCATGGGCCTCGCGAAGCCCCCAATTGCAGTAGATGCGGTCATTTTCCGGGCGCATGAAGCCATCCGGCCCATTATCGACGTCGAGCAGGATCGCGTCGAACGCGCGATCGGCGCCGGCGATCAAATCATGAACATCGGCGATCGCGATCGTCACGCGCTCGTCATCGAGCGCGTCGTCGAACAGATGCGCCAGCGGCCCCCGCGCCCAGGACACGAGCTCCGGCACCAGCTCGGCGACACGGATCGCGGCCGCCGGACCCCAGCAATCGAGCGCGGCACGAAGGGTGAAGCCCATTCCGAGCCCCCCGATCAGCACATCGCCGCGACCGGCCCCGACGCGTGCGCAGGCGAGCGTCGCCAGTGCCTGTTCGGAGCGGTGATCGTGGCTGCCCATCAGCTCGTCGGGGCCGAACTTGATCGAAAAATCGGGGCCGCATCGCAGCAGGTGCAATTTGCCTCCGCCGGGAATGTCGGCCGCGGCAATGGTCTCGACGGGATCGCGATCATTGGCCGGGGGAGCGGGCGCCGCGATCGGCCAATCGGTGGTGCCGCCGCCGGGCGAAAGCAACCGGGCCCGGTTGCTCGCGCGGCGATGGCGCTTATTGGCAGTGTGAAGCTGGCCCATGGACTATCCTGATGGAGAATTTGGCCTGACGGAGAATTGGCCTGATGGAGAATTGGGCGCCGGCATCGCACCCGTTGCGTCCGTTGCGCCCATCGCGCCACCTGCTCACGGTTGAGGCGCGCTGGCAAGGGCGGGTATCGCGGGAGCGCACGAGCGACGGCGTGCATGGCGCGATCGGCATGCTGGCCGTGACTTCGAAATTACGACCTGGTGAAGAGCCGGTTAAAGGCCTCCTCGCACCGCCGCCGGCCTTGTTCGGTCAACTGCACCGCCTTCGCTTTCCCCGCGGGATTGGCGATCAGTCCCTTGTCGTGCAGCCGCGCCATCGCATCCCAATCGAACGATTTCCAGGCCCGCCATAGGGGAGCTTCCGTGGGACTATCCTTGTGGAGCGTCAGGAACAGCAATGCCAGCACCGCCTCGTCGATCAGATCGGTGTCGATCCGAGGTTCGGACATGCATGATCTCCCTTCGCGCGGGCTGATTGTAACGGCAGAATTAACGATTGTGTCCCTGCAAGCTGATGCTGCACGGGTCCGGCCTCGATGAAAACGAGACTGGCGAACCTTGTCGCGGTTCCGATCGTCCTGCCCTGGCGAATGCGCGCCTGGCGATCAGAGATATTCGTCCCAGTGGCGATAGGCCGGCTCCTGGGCCAGATGGGGCCGATCGGCCTGATCGAGCGTCATGTAGGGCGCGTCCTGGATGTCCTCGAAGCGGAGCTCGATGCAATAGCCATGCTGATCGCGATCATAGGTCAGCATCGACCAGGGGAGCGGATAGGCGCGCGAACCGAGGCCGAACAATCCGCCGAAGGTCAGCACGGCATAGGCGACCTGGCCGCTCTCCTTCTCGATCATGACCGAATGGATCGTGCCGATCTTCTTGGCGTAGCGATCGAATACCGGCGTGCCTTCGATCCGGTTCGACGAGATCAACCGATGCCCGACATCGGCGATGTCCCCGATCTGCCCGTCATCAACCAAATTTGCCATGGTAGGCCTCCATCTGCCCCCCAATATGCGTATCAGCTCGCGGACACCCGACGCCCGCCACCTCGCCCGCGGCGATTATGCGCCGATTCGGGCGATTTAGCTACTCCATCCTGATCCCACCGCCGGCAATCCCGATCGCGCGATATCGCTTCGTCTCCGGCGCCCTCATTATTATTGCGGCGCGGCAGCCTGGGGCGGCGCCACCTGGCTCACCGCCACGACGATACCCGCGTCCGTGGCCCCATCGGCGAATGTCACCGGCACGTCCTCGTCGAGGAACGCCTTCACGGGGGCTCCGATCGGGATGTGGGCGCTGGTGCCAGTCATGAAGAAGCCTGCGATCGGGAGGAGCACAACCGCGCCGACGACGGCGCCCGTGCCGGTAACGCCCTTGTCGTTGAGCGTGCCCGAAAGGCGGATCTGGCGATCGCCCGAGCGCAGATAGAGGACGCGCGCCTCGATATTGCCCGACTTGCCCCACATGCCCTTGTTACGGACGCTGGT
>DATMIP010000398.1:0-6214 GCA_035554515.1 Sphingomonas sp.
TCCGTTGCCGTTCGATCAGCAGCCATTGGAAGCCTGGGCAACGGTAGACGCCGCGCTTTTCGCCCATCACTTGTCCGGCGGTTCGCGCTGGATCGACGCGGCCTGGCGTGCTCACGGCTGGTATCTTGGCGAAAACGATCTCAATCTTCCGATCGCCACCGTGGCCGATGGCGGATGCTTCGATGGGTTGATGAGCGATCGGGTCAATCTGAATCAGGGCGCCGAATCCATTCTGGCCTTCCAGTTCGCGTGCACGGCAATGGCCAAGGCGGCGGCAAATACCAGCGGCAAGCCCGTGCAAATGCTCGATCGGCTTCACGCTTGAAACAATTGCGGCGAGTGGCTGTCGAATAGGGCTTTCTTTGCGGCCTCCATACCGGAATAAGGCAGGCACGCCGGGCCCTCCGGCTTTGGCCCCTTGAGACCGATCGCCGGAGTGTCAACTTGCTCGATGTGATACATGCTCCGTTGCGCTTGGCCGCCGATCCGGCCCGCGTCGTCGTGCGGCCGTTCCATATTCCGATCGAGGCGAGCGTGTCCGCTGGGCAGCCAGGACGCGTACGGCGGATCGTGGATGCGGTGCTGGTGCTGGACGAGGAGATGGCGGAGATCGAGCTCGAGCTCGTGCTGCGCGATTTCGAGGCGCGCCATTGGCAGACGCGGTCGGTGTTCATGTCGCGCTACGCCCAGATCGAGCATGCGCTGAGCCTCGACACCGCTGAGATTTCGGAAATCAAGCAGCAGCTGATCGGTGCCTATTTCTGCCACGAATATAGCTATGCCGCGGCCGCGCTGATGAATCCCAGCGTGATTCCCCACCCCGATCAAAGCGGTTTGTCTGCGGGTGCCACTCGCATAGCAATGTCGCTACGTGCGGTGGGAGAAGGCCATATTTCCTCGGTCGCGTTCCGCGAGGGCATATTGGGGCCCGGCGCCAACGTTGAGTTGATGCCCGAACCGCCCTTCGCGACCGCTGCCGACGGGGCAAACGAGGCCGGCAATGGCGCGATCGAGGTGTTCCGCCATCCTGACAGCTCGCTGTCTGGCACCGTGCTTTTTCCGATGACCGCCGCCCAGTCCAAAGGGCTGGAGGATATGCGTCTGGTCGAATTCACCCACGACGATGGCAGTGTCGAATGGATCGGCACCTACACTGCTTATAATGGTGCATCGATCCGCTCTGAATTGTTGCGTACGCGCGATTTCCGCAGTTTCACGCTCAGCCCGATGGGCGGCCCCGCGGCGCGTAACAAGGGCATGGCGCTGTTTCCGCGTAAGGTCGGCGGCGAATATATGATGATCGGACGGCAGGACGGGGAGAATGTGTTCTTGATACGTTCCGATCGGCTCGATCATTGGGGTGAGGGGGAGCTGTTGCTGACCCCCAAATTCACCTGGGAAATGGTGCAGATGGGCAATTGCGGATCGCCGATCGAGCTCGACGAAGGCTGGCTGCTGCTGACCCATGGCGTGGGCGCGATGCGCAAATATTCGGTCGGGGCCGTCTTGCTCGACAAGAATGATCCGTCGAAGGTCGTCGGGCGGATGAGCCAGCCCTTGTTATCGCCGGCCGACGAGGATCGCGAAGGCTATGTGCCGAACGTCGTCTACAGTTGCGGCGGCATGCGGCATGGCGACCTGATCTTCCTGCCTTACGGCGTGGCGGACAGTTCGGTCGCCTTCGCCTTCGTCGCGATCGAGAGTCTGCTGGCTGCGATGCGGTGACGCGTCGCCCCTCCCGCGGGAGGGGCCATATCAGGCACGGGCCCGGCCGGTCGTGCGACGCGTCACGAGCGTGGCGACCAATACGGCAATCCCCGCGACCAGATAGGCGATCACGGTGATCTGGGGGCTGACTATCACGCCGACCATCAGCACCAGGCGCAGGAAGATCGGGTTGAAGCCGAATGTTTCGCCGAGCGCGTGGCAGATGCCGAGCAGATTGTCCTGGGCAGCGGGGTGGGCGGTTTCAGTCTTCATGATGGCGGTCCGTATTTGGCGAAGGGCCTGTCCCGTTCGCGTTGTCACGAGCGTTGCAGACACCGTGCCAACTGCCCGCCAAGGCGTAAAAGATTTGATAATGGCAAAGAGCGTCGCGAATCGCGCCAACATGTGGCGAATTTTACTGATCCGACGCGAAGTTCGCCGCGAAATCTCGCTCAGCGATTAGGGAGCGGAGTCACCTGGGCATATACCACCACCCATTGCCCGTTGCGTTTGGCGAACGTGTCCGAATAGCGGAAATGCTGAGCGAAGGGTTTGCCGTTTTCGGTGCCCCGCACCCACGCTTCGCCCCCGACAATGGCGGTGTCGGGCGATGGCCGGATGAACAGGCGGTCGCTTATCTCGAACGGCTCGAGATGGGATTTGGGGTCGGTGAAGCCTGCGATGAAGTCGCTTTTACCGCCGATCCGTCCGGAACCGCGCACCAGAAGAAAGTCGGATGCCAGCATCCGTTCAAGAACGGCGCGGTCACCATGCAATTGTGCGTCGTCGAAGGCCTGGGCCGCGGCACGCACCGCGTCATTGTCGCTCGGCGCCTGCGCCGGGGACAAGGTCGGGAGCGACGCGAGCATCGCGGCCCAGCAAAGCGGCAGGCGCATGATCAAGGTTCCTCACGGTGCGGCGGCAGCGGATTGAGCGGATCGCTGGTATTCGCGACGATGCGCACCATCGCCTCCCACGCATCGACGGCCTGCGCCAGTTGGGCACGATCGATCTTGTCGAGCGTGTCATCGGCGGTGTGATGGATGTCGAAATAGCGCGTGCCGTCCTGCACCAGCTCGATCACGGGCGTCCCGCGCAATGTCATCGGCTCGACGTCGGTGCCGCCATGCGCCAGGCCCGCATCCGGCCCGATACCGAGCCGGTCGAGCGCGTTGGTGAGCTCGGTCAACAAAGGCGACTTCGGATCGGCCAGCGTGGCGCGGAAGATCCAGACGCGGTCGCCGCCAAAATCGGCCTCGGTCGCCAAAGCGTGGCGTTCGGTGCCGTGGGCGCGGGCATAAGCTTCGCCGCCAAGGCCGCCAAACTCTTCGGCTCCGAACCAGACGAGGCGGACGGTGCGCCGCGGCTTTGGCCCGTCGAGGATGCGTTTGGCGGCGGCGGTCGTGATACCGAGGCCGGCTGCATCGTCGATAGCACCGGTGCCGAGATCCCAGCTGTCCAGATGTCCCCCGATCAGAACCATTCCGGCGTCTGGTTCGCGGCCCGGCACCTCGGCGATGACGTTGCCCGACCGATGTGTACCGATCATGCGCGGCGTGAGGACCAGATGGATCGATACGGGTTGGCCGCGCCCGAGGATGCGCTCCAGCTGCTCTGCATCGGGAATTGAAAGCGCGGCCGCCGGGATCGGCGTCACGCTTTTGGCCCAATTCTGCACGCCGGTATGGGGCACGCGGTGGTGATCGGTCCCGATCGACCGGATCAGGATCGCGAGCGCGCCCTTCCTGGACGCGATCGACGGCCCCTTCCGGCGCGTGTCTCCGAAATAATCGTAGGAGGAGCCATCCTGCGTCGCGGTCATGCGGTGCCAGACGAAGACGATTTTTCCGCGCACCTGCGCGTCGGGTGCCGCCTCCAACGCCGCCAGGCTGGGAAAGCCGACAATCTCGCCGGTTATACCGGCTTCGGGAGTCGCTCCGCTATTCCCAAGCGCGGTCAGCACCAGCTTCTGCGGGAAGGGCGCGATTATCTCGGCGGTCTCGGCCCCACGAACCCAGACCGGCATGTCGAACGGCTCGATACGGACATTGGCGAAGCCGAGCGCCTTGAGGCGCTTCACGGCCCAATTGCGGGCGCGTTCTTCCGCTTCGGTGCCGGCAAGGCGCTGGCCGACCTCGGTGGTGAGGCCTTCGATAATGTCATAGCCCAGATCGACAGGAGGCGCGACAGATCGGGCGGGAGAAACAAGAGCCGCTGCCAGCGGCAGAAGGACGAGCATGCGCATATCTTCGGCTAGGGCATCGACCTCCCGTTTGGCAATGCGGGGAAATGGGTTGGGCCACCGCTGCTGACAAAGCAGGTGGCAATTATAGCCCACGCGGCCATCGAGGAATGGCGCTGAACGCCAATGGCATCGGCGTACCGGTAAAGGAGCTGGTTAAAACGAAGCAAGGGCTGCGAAGCAGACCGTTGGGCGCGCGTCGCATCGATTGCGCACCGCCCGCGCATCCCCATGTTGGCAAGTGCGGCCGCCGCGTCTATCGGCAGCGCTAGTTTCTCACATCATCGACACGCGGAGACGCCATCCTATGGCCGTGCAGTATAGCTTCGTCATGAAAGGCCTGACGAAGACCTTCCCGGGCGCCAACAAGCCCGTGCTCAACAATATCCACCTCCAGTTCCTGCCAGGGACCAAGATTGCGATCATCGGCGTCAACGGCGCCGGCAAATCGACGCTCATGAAGATCATGGCGGGCATGGACACCGAATATTCGGGCGAGGCCTGGGCCGCGGAGGGCTTCCGGGTCGGTTATCTGCCGCAGGAGCCGCGGCTCGATCCGGACAAGAACGTCCTTGAAAACGTCAAGGACGGCGTCCGCGCGGTCGCCGACATGGTCGATCGATTCAACGCCATTTCGGCGGAGATGGGCGATCCCAAGGAGGATACGGATTTCGACGCGCTGATGGAGGAAATGGGCACGCTCCAGGAGAAGATCGACGCGGTCGATGGCTGGACGCTCGACAACCAGCTCGAAATCGCGATGGAGGCCTTGCGCTGCCCGCCCGGCGACAGCCCGGTCACCAAGCTTTCCGGCGGTGAGAAGCGCCGCGTCGCCCTGACCAAGCTGTTGCTCGAAAAGCCCGAGGTGCTGCTGCTCGACGAGCCGACCAACCATCTCGACGCCGAAAGCGTGGCCTGGCTCGAACGCCACCTGATCGATTATGCCGGCAACGTCATCCTGGTCACCCACGATCGCTATTTCCTCGATAATGTCGTCGGCTGGGTACTCGAGCTCGATCGCGGGCGCGGCCTGCCGTTCGAAGGCAATTATTCGGCATGGCTTGAAGGGCGTTCCAAGCGCCTCGAACATGAGGAGCGCGAGGAGAAGGGCCGTCAGACCGCGATCCAGCAGGAACTCGCCTGGATCCGCCAGAGCCCCAAGGCGCGCCAGACCAAATCGAAAGCCCGTATCAGAGCCTTCGATGAACTCGTTGAAAAGCAAAATGATCGCCGTCCCGACAGCGCGCAGATCCTGATCCAGATTCCCGAGCGGCTTGGCCACAAGGTGATCGAGGCCAAGGGCCTGACCAAATCCTACGGCGACAAGAAGCTGTTCGAGGATCTGAGCTTCACCCTGCCGCCGGGCGGTATCGTCGGCGTGATCGGACCGAACGGCGCGGGCAAGACCACCTTGTTCCGGCTGATCACCGGCCAGGAGACGCCGGATTCGGGCGCCATCGACGTCGGGCCGACCGTGAAGCTTGGTTATGTCGATCAGTCACGCGACCATCTGGATGCCGCCAAGAATGTTTGGGAGGAAATTTCGGACGGCCTCGACCGCTTCACCTTCGGCAAGCATGACGTGCCGACGCGCGCTTATGTCGGCGCGTTCAACTTCAAGGGACCGGACCAGCAGAAGCGCGTCGGCCAATTGTCCGGCGGCGAGCGCAACCGCGTTCACCTTGCTAAGATGCTCAATGAGGGCGGCAATGTCCTCCTGCTCGACGAGCCGACCAACGATCTGGACGTTGAAACGCTGCGCGCGCTCGAGGAGGCGCTGGAGAGTTTCGCCGGCTGCGCGGTGGTGATCAGCCATGACCGCTTCTTCCTCGATCGCCTCGCAACGCATATCCTGGCATTCGAAGGCGACGGCCATGTCGAATGGTTCGAAGGCAATTTCGACAGCTATGAAGAAGATAAGCGCCGGCGCTTTGGTGACGCAGCGGACAGGCCTGGGGCGGGGGCTTACAAGAAGCTGACCCGCTGATCATCATCGGCCGGCACGGGTGCCAATTAGCTTCGGCAGGCAGGCACCAGGTACAGGGCAAGCGCTCGATCTGTGTGCGTGCGTGTTTACCCGATAACGGCATTTTCGCTACGGGGATTACGCGGGGATTACGGGTGACACGTGCAATAACCCCTTATTTCTCTTTCGGCACCGGCCCTATCGGCCAGCAGATCGAGATACAGCGCATAATCGCCATCCTCGAAGAACACCCGCTCGCGCCGGTTGCCGCGTTGCGTCACGTGGTGGGGAATGCCGGG
>DATMIP010000399.1:0-10087 GCA_035554515.1 Sphingomonas sp.
GTGTTTCTCCCGCGTGGGCCAGCAATGCGACCTCGGCGACGCCTCGCGGCTGATCGAACAGCAAGGTGCGCAGGATCGCGGGCGACGGCGGAATATCCTCGTCGGCAAAGGTCCACGACCCGTCGCCCGCCTGGCGTGCGACGCCGTCCGCGGCCAGCCAGCGTAGCAAACGATCGAGGATCGGCCGGCTGGCAGGGGCGATGACGCCATTGCGAATCAATGCCTGCGGCGCAAGCGTGCCGTCGGGCGCCAGTGCGCGTAATGCTTCGACTGCCGTTGACGTAGCGAATGCCTCGGCGAGCAGTTGGCTTTCTTCCGCAGCGGCGTCGGCGGCAGCGGGCGCCATCTCCATTCGCGCTTCGGCGATCGTCGCGCTGCCTCTGGCGGGGTCGGCGCTTGCGACGTGATCCAGATGGAAAAATTGTTCTTCGGCGGTCGCCTCGCGGCCGAGCGCTACCTTGACGAACCAGCAATCGGCCATATCGGCTACCACCACCCCAGCGGCGTCCAAAAGGGCAATGTCGGCGCGAATGGAGCGGGGACCTATGCGGGTGACCTTGAGGTTGGCCGCGACCGGCAACGCCCCTTCGGGCTTGCGGAGCCGCACCCTTCCGAACCGCCATGGCAGGACCCCCGACTTGCTCCCCAGGCGATCGGCGGCAAGCGCGAGCAGCCCCTGCAGCGCACCGTCGACTGCATTCGGAGGCAGGAGGAAGCCCGGTCCGAGCCCTGGCGTGCGATCCATCCGGGCGATCGCCTGATCGCCAGCGAAGACGTCGATGCCCGACAGGACCTGGAAGGCCGGTCCATAACCGAGCCCCATCTTGGCGGCCAGCGCGTACAGGCTGTTCGCGTTGACATGAGCGACGGGCAGATCGTCCGGCGGAGAGGCCCGTGTCGAGTCCGCTTCGGCGGGGGCGATCCGCCCGGCCATGTGGGTCGTCCAGGGTTCCTCCGACAGGCGCGGCCGCGATGCGATCGTGAAGTCCCCGGCCGCGGATCCCACCCGCAGCCTTACCTCACGCATGATGTGCGGTTCGATCACCAATGCGCGACCTATCTCGGCATCAAGCAAGTCGAGCGCGGTCGCCGCACCGTGGCGCGCGCGCGCCGCCGCCAGCGCCATTTCGATCAACGCTGCCGCCGGCATGACCGCAGTGCCGCCGACTGTGTGATCGGCCAGCCAGCTCTGGGTTTCGAGGCCGACATGCCGCACCCATTCGACCGGATCTCCGCCGGTGCGGACCCCGAGCAGCGGATGTTCGAACGGCAGGGTTACGCGATCGGTCGCCTCCTCGGTCCGGGCTACCCAGAAATGCTCTCTCTGGAAGGGATAGCGGGGCAGGTCGCGGATCGCCGCCGGCCCGCTGAAAGCCAGGCCGTCGCGCATGTCGCCGCCAGCGGCGTGGATCCGTGCCGCGAGCGCGGCGATCGGATCGGTCTTGCTGGACCGACGTGACAGGCTCGCGAGAACGCGGCCCTCCTTATCGGTCCCGCGCAAGGCGTCGTTGAGATAGGCCTGCACAACGCCGTGCGGTCCGATCTCGACGAATATCCTGACTCCGTCGGCGATCATTGCCCGGGCCGCTTCAGCGAACAGCACCGGTTCGCGGACATTATGCCACCAGTAGGCCGCGGTCAGGGCTTCGCCGCCGAGCAGGCCCCCCGTGACGGTCGAGAAAAACGGTATCGCCGAGCCCGCGGGCGCGAGCCCCGAGAGATCGGCCGCAAGGCGTGGCGCAATCGGGTCCATTGCGGCCGAATGGAACGCATAGTCCAGATCGAGCCTCGTGAAGCGCCAGCCTTTTTCCCTGGCTTCGGCCTCCAGGGCGTCGATGCCCTCCATGGTTCCCGCGATCGTCGTCGCCTGACGGCTGTTCCGCGCGGCAACTTCGACGTCGGTTCCGGCAACCGCTTCGGCCACGATGTCGGCATTCAGTCCCAGGACGGCCATCACGCCCACGCCATGCTGGGCCTGCTGGCTTCGGCTCCGGACCGCGATCACCCGCGCCGCCTGGTCCAGGTCAAGAGCGCCCGACGCCCAGGCCGCGGCGACCTCGCCGACGCTATGGCCCATGCAGGCATCAGGCTCGATCCCATGTTCGCGCAGCGCCCTGATCAACGCGACCTGGATGGCGAACAACAAGGGCTGGGCGACTTCGGTATTTCGCAACGCATCGGCGTCCGGCACCTCGAGCGCGTCGCGTACCGACCAGCCGAGATAGGGTACCAGCGCATCGTCCACCTCGGCCAGGGCGTCACGAAACGGCGCGCTGCCGTTGATCGCGTCGGCCGCCATGCCGGCCCACTGACTGCCATTCCCCGAAAGGACGAAGGCGACCTTCCCGCTTACCGCAACATTGGTCGCGGCGAGCGGGGTGGGCTTGCCAGCGATGAAATCGTCGAGCGCCTGGATCAGCTCGGCCCGTGTCGTCGCCGGGACGACCAGGCGGTTCTTATGCTGGGTCCGCTTCAGCGCGAGCCCCCGCAGCAAGGCGGGCAGCGTCTCGGCGGGCGCCTCTGCCAGACGCTCACGCCATGTCACCGCAAGCGCGCGCAGCGCCGATTCCGAGCGCGCCGTAAGCAACAGGGGCGGCAACATGTCCGCAACCTCGTCGGCCATGTCCGGCAGCGGATCGGGTGCTTCGAGCACCGCGTGCGCGTTGGTTCCGCCGAAGCCGAACGAATTGACGCCGACAAGACAGGGGCGAGGCCCTTTCTTCACCGCGATCGCGCTTGGCGTCAGCGCCAGGTTCAGCTCCTTGAACGGTATGTTGGGATTGGGCGTTTCGCAGTGGAGCGATGGCGGAACCGTGCCGCGTTCGGCGATCAGCATCGCCTTCAGCAGGCCTGCCATGCCGCTGCCGGCTTCGAGGTGGCCGATATTCGTCTTCACCGATCCGATCGGCAACGGGGTCGGACGGCGATTGCCCAGGATGTCACCGAGCGCGCCGGCCTCGATCGGATCACCGGCGGGCGTGCCGGTTCCGTGCGCCTCGACATAAACAAGATCGACGGGATCAAGCCCGAACCTGCCATATACCTGATCGAGCAGGGCGGCCTGCGCTTCGCGGTTGGGAAGCGACAGGCCGGTCGTGCGGCCGTCCGAATTGACGCCGGTGCCCCGGATCACCGCCCGGATCGGGTCGCCCGCCGCCAGCGCCTGCCCGAGCGGTTTGAGGATGACGATCCCTCCGCCTTCGGCACGGACATAGCCGTCGGCGCGTGCGTCGAAAGCATGGCAGCGGCCTTTGGGGCTCAGCATCGACGCGGCACAGAAGCCGACATAGGATTGGGGCGCCAGCAACAAGCTCACCCCGCCGACCATCGCCATGCCGACCTGGCCGGCGCGGATCGCCTCGCACGCCTGATGGAGCGCGACCAGCGAGGAAGAGCAGGCGGTGTCGACGGTCAAGCTCGGCCCTCGCAGGTCGAACGCATAGGAGATGCGGTTGGACAGCGAACACAAGGTCACGCCGATCATCGAATAGGCGTCGGTCGTCGATGGGTCGCCGATATTGAGGTTGAGATAATCCCATGAGGAGCCGCCGATGAATACGCCGACCGGCTCGCCTGCCAGCCGCGCGGCATCGAGCCCGGCATCCTCGATCGCTTCATAGGCCAGCTCGAGCAGCAGTCTTTGCTGCGGATCCATCTGGGTCGCCTCACGCGGGGAAATCCCGAAGAAAGCGGGGTCGAACTGGCTGACGTCGCCCAGCACGCCGGCGGCAAAGGTATAGGCCTTGCCGCGCTGGCCCTTTTCCGGATGGAACAATTGGGCCTTGTTCCAACGATTATCGGGAATTTCGCTCACCGCATCGGTGCTGGCGAGCAACATCGACCACAGCGATTCGAGGTCGTGCGCGCCCGGCAGGCGGCAGGACGCGCCGACAATTGCGATCGGTTCAGCCCCAGCGCCGGCCGCGCCCACGCCGGACATGTCGAAGTCGTAACGCGATCGGTTCAAACGAAACTCCAGCGTGCCCGAGCCTCGGTGGGGACGCGCATCGCTGGCTATAGCGGAGCGACGCCGCCGGACAAGGCAAAGCGCTTCGGATTGGGCCCACATGGGTTTGCAATGCAATATTTAGTAGCGCATGGGGCGTATCGGCATATTGAGCGGCACCGTTGAACCGTGCGTGCCGTTCGGTAGTTTGGCGAGCAGGCCTGTTGTGTCGGACGCAACACGGGTGCAAAGCAGCGGCCGCTTGGCGCGCCGCGCCACAGGGACGGATGGTCAGGTGAGGCGCGTGGCGAAAAGAGAGTTTCTTTTTCTTCAGGGTTTGGCAGGCCCCTTCTTTTCACAATTGGGTGAAGCCCTCGCGGCTTCGGGAAATGGCGTGCACCGCGTCAACTTCAACGGCGGTGACAAGGTCTATTGGCAGCTTCCCGGAGCGATCGACTATCGCGGCAATCTCGATAAATGGCCGCGCTTCCTTGCCAAGATCCTTGCCCAGCGCAGCATCACCGATATCCTGCTGTTCGGCGATTGCCGGCCCTTGCATAGCGTCGCGATCGCGGTGGCAGGGCGCCTGGGCGTCAAGATTCATGTGTTCGAGGAAGGCTATGTCCGCCCCGATTTCGTTACGCTCGAAACGGGTGGGGTAAACGGCCATTCGCGCCTGTCGCGCTCGCCCGATCATTATCTGGAAGCAGCGCGTGCCCTGCCGCCCCTGCCCGATTTTCCTCCGGTACCGTCATCGTTCAAGCGGCGCGCGAAGGAGGATCTCGCTTATAATATCGCCGCGCTCGCGCTGACCCCGTTATTCCCGGGATATCGCACGCACCGGCCCTGGCACATCCTTACCGAATACGCCGGCTGGGCCATGCGCCTGCTGCGTCGCCCGGCGGAGCGCCGCCGCTCGGCAGCGACGCTCGATCGCCTCAAGGCCGATGGTCGCCCCTATTTCGTTTTCCCGCTCCAGCTGGATTGCGACTACCAGATACGCGTTCATTCGAACTTCCTCGGCGTCCAGGACGCGATCGAAACGGTGCTCGGCTCGTTCGCGAAGAACGCGCCCGCCAACACCTTGCTCGTGGTCAAGGGCCATCCGCTGGATAACGGGCTGGTCGATTGGGAGAAAAGAACCCTCGCCGCGGCTGCCAGGATCGGTATTTCCGATCGCCTTTTGTTCCTGGAATCGGTCGATATCGATCCGCTGGTCTGCAACGCGATCGGATTGGTCACGGTGAACAGCACGACCGGCACGCTATCGTTGCGCTGTGGCGTACCGACGATCGTGCTGGGCGATGCGGTCTATGACATGCCGCGGGTAACCCACCAGACCGGGCTCGATACTTTCTGGACGAGCCCGACGCCGCCCGAACTGCCGGTGTATGAGGCTTTCCGGCGGGTACTGATCGACCGCTGTCTTATCCATGGAGGGTATTTCAGCGATGAAGGGTTATCGATGTTGGTAAAAGGCGCGCTCCAGCGTCTGGAGACGCTCGAACCCAGGACGTCCGTGGTGCGTTTGCCCACACCCGTCCGCGTGCCTTCGGTAGCGCCCCTCGCCGCGAGGGGATGACGGGCATTTCATCGATAATGATAACCGGCGCGTCGAGCGGGCTCGGCGCGGGACTCGCCAAAGATTATGCTGCTCCCGGGATCCGGCTGGTGCTTTCCGCGCGCGACGGCGCGCGGCTGGAGGAGACCGCGCGGGCCTGTCGGGACAAAGGCGCCAGCGTGGTCACCGGCTTGTTCGATGTCGGCGAGGCCGAGCCGTTGGGCGCGTGGCTCGTCGAGCAGGATGCGGCTGTCCCGTTCGATCTCGTAATCGCGGCTGCCGGCGTCTCCGGTGGGACGGGGGAGGGCGATGAGCCCGAGGGCGTTTCGGTAGCCGCAATGCAGGTTCGCGCCAATCTGCTGGGCACGATCCATACGATCGAGCCGCTCCTGCCGCGGATGATCGCGCGCGGACATGGTCACGTCGCGCTCATCGCCTCCACCGCGGCCTTGCGCGGCTTGCCCTACAGCCCGGCTTACAGCGCCAGCAAAGCCGGAGTACGAACATATGGCGAGGCGCTGCGGGCTTTGTTACGGCCGCAGGGCGTGACAGTTACAGTTGTCGTTCCTGGATTTTTCGATACGCCGATGACCGATCGTTGGAAGGGACCGACTCCGTTCATGCTCAGTCTCGACAAGATGGTGGCTGCGATCCGCAAGGGGCTCGACGCGCGCCGCGCGCGCATCGTCGTGCCGCGCCTGCTCGCTTTCGGCTGTCAGATGGCCGATCTCATGCCCGCCGCGCTCGGCGATGCGATCATGCGTGGCTTCCGTTTTCGTATCGAACCAGGGCGCTGATCGGCCCTTATGCTTCATCTTCTCGCGGGGATTGCGATTAGCCTGGCGACGTGGCTGGGGCTGCGGCGGCTGGTCGGTGCGCCGCTGCTGGGAAGTGCCGGGCCGAGGCGCTTGGTGATTCTGCTGATCGATGCACTGCCCGTTTTGGCGGGATTCGGATTGCTCCTGCTGCCGACCGGCCGTCCGATCCTGGCGGGGCTGGCCATAACCTGTCTGGGGATCGGCATGGGGGTCGCTGATCGGGTCAAGCGCTCCGTGCTCGACGAACCCGTCGTTTTTGCCGACCGCGCCGAATTGATCGAGGTGGTGCGTCATCCGCGCCTGTATCTTGCCTTTGTCGGCACGGGCCGAATGGTGATTGCGACGCTCGCTATCCTGCTCGCAATCCTCTGGCTGGTCAGGCTCGAGCCGCCATTGTGGCCCACCGGGCCGGGACGGGCGCTGGCGCTGGCGTTGGTGGCGGTGATCATCGGCCGCGCGCTGTTCGTCATCCCGACCGCACCATCGATCCTTGCCCGACTGCGGACCTATTATGAACGTTTTGCGATCAGCCGCGATCCGGCGGCCGACGCGGCCCGATTCGGCCTGTTGGCGACCTGCATCATCCAGGCGACCATAGCCCGCGCCGAACGGCCGGAAAGGCAGCATGCCGCGCAGGCGCGCGCCTGGCCTCCCTTGCCCGCCAATGGCCCGATCCTGATCGTACAGGGCGAATCGTTCGTCGATGCCCGGCGCCTCGATTCGGCTCTGGCTGGCCATCTGCCCCATTTCGCGAAGCTGCAGGCGGAAGCGGTCAGGCACGGCAAGCTCTCCGTGCCCTGCTGGGGCGCCAACACGATTCGCTCCGAGCTGGCGGTGCTGACGGGCCTCGGCAGCGACGATGTCGGTCTCGATCGCTTCAATCCCTACGAACATTTCGCCCGCGTGCGGCTGCCCTCGCTTGCGCACCAGGCCCGCGCGGCGGGTTACCGGACAATCTGCGTCCATCCCTACAACGCCAAATTCTATTATCGCGACCGGGTGATGCCCCTGCTCGGCTTCGATCAGTTCATCGGTATCGAGGGTTTTGCCGGCGCGGCGCGGAACGGCCCCTATGTCAGCGACGTGGCGGTCGCGGAATGCGTGGCGCGACTGGTCCGCGATCATGGCCCGCGCATATTCATATTCGTGATCACGATGGAGAATCACGGCCCCTGGGACGACATGCATGAAGCGCTCGCACCCGAATCCTTGCCCGGGGCGTGGCGCGAATTGCCAAACGCAGTCGAGATTGGGCGCTGGCTCAGACATCTGCAGTCGACCGATGCGATGATCCCGATCCTGCGCGATGCGATCTCGGCAACCGGATCGCCCGGCTGGTTGGTTTTCTATGGCGATCATCAGCCAAGCCTTGCGGGCGCCTTCGAGGCGCCGGGTGCGTCAGATCGACGTTCCGATTATGCGATCTGGAGCTCGGCGGGCCCACCTGGCGAACCGATCGATCTTGCCGCCGAACAGGTTGCGACGATGCTGATGCAGGCGATGGGCGCCGGTTAGCGCGACACTGTCCCGAGCAGTCGCGCGAAGCGGCCCTGCCAACGCCGCACTCTTATCAGCCAGCTCGTGCGCGGGCGCCAGCCGCCTGCAAATCGCTGCAACAGTATTTCGGGCGGGCAGGGCAGTTCGGTCACCGGATCGAGATAGCGCGGGTAGAGGATGAGCGCGCCCGCGACCAGTTCGGCCAGGGTCAAAATACGGGTGCGGCGCGGCAGCGGTCCCGCAAGATCGCGGGTCAGGCCCCAACCCGCGAAGAAGGGGTGGCCATGGACGATCACCTCCAGCCCGCGCAGCAGCGCCTCGAACCCGGTCAGCGATGTCAGCACATGCACGGCATCCACCCGCGCCAGCAGCGACGGCATCGCCTCTCCGCGCACGATCTCATCCGCATGGTCGCGCAGCTCGGCATCCGGCACCCGTCCCAGGCGGTGCCCCGCATCCACGTCCGGGTGCGGCTTGAACAGGATGTGTGCATCGGGCTCCGCTTTTCGAGCGCGGCGCAGCAGCTCCAGATTGCTGTGGATCCCCGCGCCGCCAAGCATGACCGACATATCGTCCTCGACCTGGCCCGCGACCAGGATCGTGCGCCTGGTCCGGGGCTGCCCCGTAATTGCTGGCGGCTCGCTGGCATATTTGCTGATGCCGCGCGTGACGATCGTTTCGATCAGCCGTTCGGCGCGAGCGAGCAACGATGGCGTGAAGTCCGCGCTCTCCAATATCGTCTCAAGGTCGCTCGGCCGGGTCGGGTCGTAATATATGCCTTTTTGGTCGACGACGATCGACAGCGGCGGATGCAGATCGGCGCCCAGGCCGATCGATCGGATGAACCCGTCTTCGATCCGCACAAGCCGGTCGACGGCTTTCTCGGCAAGGCCGGCGGGCATGCGCGCCGGCCATACCGCGATCCGGCCATTGGCCGCGCGCGCAACGGCTCGGTCCGCATCCTCTTCGAATATCAGCGGATCGCGGCCTTCGGCCCAGAGAAATTGCGCGATCCGCTCCCGTTTCCACCACGCCATGCCGCAGGCGACGGTGATCGCGTGATTGGCCTCCGTGGTCCGTCGCCAATTGGCCAGGATGTCCGCTGCCTCCTCGCGCTCGATCGAGGCACCGGTGAACGGGCTGCGATATCGGACCGCATCGCCGTCGACTGACGGGCTCAGCCCGCCAAAACCTTTGGGGGCCCAAGGAAAGGCTGGGGGGCGCGGCAGTTCGGCAGGGTCGCTCATTCGTCGGCCGGGCGCTTGTCGCCAACATCGGCCCAGGGCTGCCCGATCCAGCGTTCGAGCCGATCGCGCCAGTGCCAGTAGAGTGGGATGCGGCGTTCGGCGAGCCCGGCTGTCCCGGTCAAGTCGAGGCCGGTCCACGGCAGGAAGGGGTTGCGGCGGCCATAGGCCCAGATCTCGACCCGCGTCGACGGCCGAAGCGCGGGGCCACGCGCGTGAAAGCCGCTCGTATCCGCGACGACCAGGGTGTTGGCCTTGACCGCAAAGACGGTCGGTTTGGGCAGGCCAAGCTCAGCAAGGTCATTCTCGTCGATCCGCAGCGAACCCCGTCCCGAGAGGATGTCGGCGTCGTCGCGTGCGCCCAAGCTGCGCTTGCCCTCCCACTTCATTCGCGCCGGATCGCGGCGGTGCGATCCCGCGACATAGGTCAGGGGCCCTTCGTCGGCGGCGACGTCCGTCAGAAACAGCCATGCTTTGACCGTCGGGTGAAACGTATCCGCATGGAGTTGCGTCTGTGGGTCGGGAGGCGCATCGCGGCGGTGTGTCAGGATCGACTGAATGTAGGTCAGCGGCTCGACATCGTAACTTCCGACATATCGGATCAGCCCCTGCCATCGCCGCTCGGCGATCAGCGCCCGGGCGGCCGGCATCGCGCGCAGTGCCTGCGGGTCCAATGCGAAGCGCCGGGTAATCGTATCGCCCTGGACCATCTCGCGCGCCGGTCCGGCATATCCCAGAACCTGTCCCTGAAGCGCGGCGAACGTCTCCGGCGGCAGGAAATCAGGGACCTGGATGAAACCGTCGCGGGCAAAGGCCGCGCGGTCCGCCGGATCGATCAGCCGCGCCATCCGCCCCCGCCGCCGATCGGCCAGCCGATGGGCAAGCGCGACCCTTTTGATATGCAGGCCAAGCGCATTCAGTCGCCGCGATCCGATCAGCGGATTGTCCCGGAAACTCTTGGCGCTGGTCGCGAGCTGGAACACCCACCAGGGTGCCAAAAGATAGCGCAGCGGATTCACCC
>DATMIP010000400.1:0-3675 GCA_035554515.1 Sphingomonas sp.
AAGCCAAGGGTCACGAGCAGGCACGCCCAGACGTAGCGATTGTTGAGGTTCATCCACAGCAGCATCGATACCGTGACGGAGGTCAGGATCATCAGCCCGCCCATCGTGGGGGTGCCGACCTTTGCCAGGTGCGTCTGCGGCCCGTCGCTACGAATCGGCTGACCCTTGCCCTGGCGGATGCGGAGCCAGCCGATGAAGCGCGGGCCGATCACCAAACCAAGAAACAATGACGTCAGCGCCGCCGCGCCCGCCCGAAAGGTGATGTAGCGGATGAGGTTGAGGACGTGGGGGAAGCCCAGATGTTCGGCCAGAATATACAGCATTCATTATCCCCCGGCCAAAGCGTCGACGACGCTGGCGAGCCCGATCGAATTCGATCCCTTGACGAGAACCGCGTCGCCGGGCGCGATCAGGCTGGAAGCCTGGGCGGCGGCGGCGGCGGCATCCGGCACATGGACGAACTCGATCCGGCCCTCAAGCGCTTCGGCCAATGGTTTCATCTCCGTACCGACAAGCAGCGCCAGATCCACGCCAGCGTCCGCGATTGGACCGGCGAGATCGGCATGGTGGCGCGCTTCCTCGGGTCCAAGCTCTCGCATCGAACCCAGAATCGCGACCTTGCGACCACGCTCGCGGCCGAGCATCGCCAGCGTGGCGCGCATCGAGGCCGGGTTGGCATTGTAGCTTTCGTCGATCAGCAGAGCATCGCCGTCGCGCAGGCGCAACATTATGCGCCTGCCGCGGCCGACGAGCCCCGCCAGGTCGGCGAGCGCCAGACCTGCCGCCGCCAGATCTCCGCCTGTCGCCTCCACGACCGCAAGCACCGCCAGTGCGTTGGTCACCCAATGCTCGCCCGGCGGCCCGACCGTGAAACTGAGCTCGACGGTGCGCAGACGCGCCTGGATGAAGGTCCCGCGTGGCCCCGCCAGGCCCTCGCGCGCATGGACATCGGCACGATGATCGCGCCCGAACGTAACGATCTCGCCCGCATAAGCCAGCGCCGCAGCCATCAACCGGTCACGGTGCGGGCTTTCGTAGGGAATGATCGCGGTACCGCCGGGTTCGAGTCCCCGAAAAATCTCTCCCTTCGCGTCGGCAATCGCGCTTTCGTCAGCAAAGAAAGCACCGTGCGCGAGCGCGACCGTGGTGACGAGCGCGACGTGCGGGCGGACAAGCCGGGTCAATGCGCTCAATTCGCCCGCGTGATTCATGCCCATCTCAAACACGCCAAAGCGCGTTTCACGCGGCATGCGCGCCAGGCTCAAGGGGACGCCGACATGGTTGTTATAGCTTTTGAGCGATCGATGCGCCCTACCGGGTGCGGCGCGATCGAAAGCCGCGAACAGGGCCTCCTTGACGCTGGTCTTGCCGACCGAACCCGTCACCCCCACCACCTTTGCCTGGGTGCGCTGGCGCCCGGCAACACCCAGCGCATCGAGCGCGCTTGCCGTATTCGGCACGATGATATGGGGTCCATCGATGGGCTGCGACACGATCGCGCCTGCCGCTCCCTGCGCGAAAGCCTGGGCAAGGAAGCGGTGCCCGTCAGTGGCCTCGCCCTTCAGCGCGACGAACAGGTCTCCCGGACCTACCTCGCGCGAATCGAACGCGACGCCGGACACGTCGAAATGGTCTGACGCGGTCCCGCGTGTGGCGACAGCGATCTCGGTCGAGGACCAAAGAGCGGTCATATAATCCGTTCGTGCTGAGCGAAGTCGAAGCACGCTGCCAGACATTTATCGCTACGTCCTTCGACTTCGCTCAGGACGAGCGGGGCTGTTGCCGATGCTCCGGTGCCCCTCATCCCGCACATTCCCGCGCGACTTCGACATCGTCGAACGGCAGGATGCGGTCGCCGACGATCTGTCCCTGTTCGTGTCCCTTGCCCGCGAGCAGCACGATGTCCCGCTCGCCGGCCTCGGCGATCGCGGCGGCGATCGCTTCGCGCCGCCCCGCAATTTCGGTCGCGCCTGGCGCACCCGCTATCACTTCGCGACGGATCAAAGCGGGGTCCTCGGAGCGAGGATTGTCATCGGTAACGATGACGCTGTCGGCCAGACGCGCTGCGATTTCGCCCATAAGCGGACGCTTGCCGCGGTCGCGGTCGCCCCCGGCGCCGAGCAGCACGATCAGCTTGCCGCTGGTATGCGGCCGCAGCGCCTCGATGGCGGCCCCCAGGCCGTCGGGCGTATGCGCGTAATCGACATAGATCGGCGCGCCGGCACGGCTGATGGCGGCGCGTTCCAGCCGCCCGCGTACCGGCTGAACGCGCGCCAGACGCGCGAAGATGTCGCCAATCTCCCCACCGGTCGCGAGCACCAGTCCGGCGGCGGTGAGCGCATTGGCCGCTTGATAGGCGCCGATCAGCGGCAGCTTGACGATATGCGTCTTGCCCTCAGCCTCGATCGTCAGCGTCTGGCCAAGCGGGCTTGCCTGGCGATCCGCCAACCTGAGTGTCTCGCCCTTCGTTCCGAGCGTGATCAGGCGCAGCCCACGTTCCACCGCAATCTCGGCCACGCGGGTCGAAGCGGGATCGTCCATCCACACCACGGCGGTGCCGTCGGCGTCGACGACTTCGCTGAACAGGCGTAGCTTGGCTTCGAGATAGGCCTCCATCGTCCCGTGATAGTCGAGATGGTCGCGCGACAAATTGGTAAAGGCCGCTGCCTGGACCGGCAGCCCTTCGGTGCGGAACTGCGACAGACCGTGGCTGGATGCTTCGAATGCTGCATGGGTCACGCCCTCGCGCCGCAGACCGGCCATGTTGGACAGGAAGGTCGCGATGTCGGGCGTGGTCAGCCCGGTTGAAACGCTATCGTCGGCGGTGGTGACTCCGAGCGTACCGATCGACGCGGCATTATGCCCCCCCATGCGCCACAATTGACGGGTAAGCTCGACGCTCGAAGTCTTGCCGTTGGTGCCCGTGACGGCGACGACATGTTCGGGAAAGGGCGCGAAGAATTTTGCCGCCGCGTACGCGAAGGCGCGGCGCGGCGCGGCGTCCGCAATGTGAACCGCCCCTTCGACCAGAGCTTCGGGTCGCGCGAATATAGCCACGGCGCCGGCCGCAATCGCATTTGGAATATAGTCTTCGCCATTGGCGTGGGTGCCACGGAATGCGCCGAACACGGTTCCGGGCGCAACTTTGCGGCTGTCGATCGCGAAGCCGGTCACGCGCGTATCGACCCCTGGCTGGGTGTCCCCGATCAATTCACTCAAGAACATTCTTACCAGGCACCTTCTTTTCGGCGAGGAGCGACATGAGATCGGATACGTCGATGTCCTTGTCGAGCTCCGGCCGCACGCCGAGCAACGGTCCGACACGCGCTGTGATCCTACGCATCAAGGGTGCCGTCATCCAGCCGGCGGTCTTCCAGCCGGCGGTTGCCTTGCTCGCCTTGGCGTCATCCAGCACCGCCACCACGACATAGCGCGGCTGATCCATTGGAAAGACCCCGGCGAAGACAGTGATGTTGGCATTCTTGGTATAACCGCGGCCAGACACTTTTTCCGCCGTACCGGTCTTGCCGCCGACCCGCAGCCCTGCCGCATCGGCATTGGTTCCTGTGCCCTGCAACACGACCATGCGCATCAGCTGGCGCATCCGCATGCTGGTTGCTTCCGAGACGACCCGCCGGCCGGGCACTTGGGCGCCCGGCGGAAGCTTGATCAGGG
>DATMIP010000401.1:0-9207 GCA_035554515.1 Sphingomonas sp.
GATTTCGGATAAATTTGAGCCATGAATAAGGAGTATCTTCATAAAGCATGATCTTTTCGACGATGTTGTCATCCAGAAGGCGGAATGCCGCCTTGGTACATGCAAGATGGTCTACATGGTTTCCAAAGCCAGCTGGAAAATAAAGGAGAGCGTCTGGATATAATTTGATATAGGAAAGCAACACCTCAATTATCTCATTCGCGATTCCGTCATCTCTTCTTCCAGGAAGAATAGAGAACGGAAATTTCCGTCTTAACAGGGCTTCCGGGAGATTCGCGTATTGTGCTTCAATTCCGATGGAATCCCATGCCGCCTTA
The DNA here is from genome assembly GCA_035554515.1 of Sphingomonas sp. Classification (GTDB taxonomy): domain Bacteria; phylum Pseudomonadota; class Alphaproteobacteria; order Sphingomonadales; family Sphingomonadaceae; genus Sphingomonas_I. The sequence goes on from DATMIP010000401.1 coordinate 318, forward strand.
TCCTCTCTCGTCCGGTCGGAATTGATCGAATCGAATAGAACATTCGTCGCTCCGTCGGGAGCTGAATGCGCATCTTCTGCATCCGATCTGAATATGTTCAACACCAGCACGTCGTTTCCCCGGGCGGCGCCCAGAATGATCTGTCCGCCACAAGAGAGGGCAACGTCATCCGAATGGGGTGACACATAGATATGCTTCACAATGGTGTATCCTCGTGCGGACAAAGGTGACCGCCTAGCGAAGCGGCGCCGGAAGTCGGCCTTTGGGCAGGGCGCCGTGCGATCGGAATCATGTGCGGTCTGTGTGCATTATCAACGTGCGCGCTGTCATAAGCGTCGGTCGATATATATGCCATCGGCCAACATTACGGGTTGTCCGGAGTAGAATGGATGCGCTTTCTCTTTACGTGCATACCCGGCCTTGGACATTTTAATCCCGTAGTACCGCTGGCTCACGCCTTGCGAAAAGCGGGTCACGAGGTTGCTTTCGCGACTGCGCCCGCTTTTGCGGGGGTCGTCAGGCGCGCCGGCCTGGAATTCATTCCCGCCGGTCTCGATTGGGATGAGCAACGTCTGCTCGAAACCTTGCCCGAACTCCGCGCCCTGACGAAAATGTATCGCGGCGAATGGATGATGAAGAACATATTTCTGGATCGTTCGCCCCGGCACATGATCCCGGATTTGATGGCGATCGTTCCCGGCTGGCGGCCCGATTTGATAGTCAGTGGCTCGTTCGAATATGGCGGCCCACTTGCCGCCGAAAAATTGGGTTTGCCCTATGCAAACGCAAATTACGCGATCCGTTGGAACCGCTGGATATTGAAGCATGCGGTCGGGCGTCCGATGGCCAGGTTGCGCGCCGAAATCGGGCTTCCCGCGGACCCCGAAATGAAGGCTTTCGGCCGCTATCTCGATTTATGCTTCGCCCCCCCTTCGTGGGCCTACGAAGATACACTCCTGCGTCCGGCTCTCGCGCGGCGGGTCCGGACCAAGGTCTTGGGCTCGGACCTGCCCCTGCGCCAACGGATGTGGGGCATGCGCGCGCTCCTGTTGCAGCGGATATTCGCGCGCTCGCAAAGGTTGCGTCCTGACTATGCCGCCGTTGGCCCCACGACATATTTTATCGGCGAGGCCGACGATCCAGTAGCGGAGCAGGCGGAACATGCTGCGCCACCCCCCGCCTGGCTGCAGGACATGCCCCGCCAGCCGACCATTTTCGTCAGCCTTGGAACGGTATTGAGCGGAGAATATCCGCAGATATTCGACCGGATCCTGGCGGGCCTGCGCGACAAGCCGGTCAACTTGATCATGACCCTGGGTGGCGGTGGCGACCCCGCCCGATTTGGGGCTCAGCCGCCCAATGTCCGGATCGTGCGTTTCATGACGCAGGGCGAATTGCGGCTTTTGTTGCCGCATGTCGATCTGTGCATCAACCATGCTGGCTATTCTTCGGTGATGGAGGCCCTCCTTCGGGGTATTCCGCTGGTCTTGCTGCCCCTGGTGTCCGACGGGCCGATGAACACGCAGATGTGCTTCGCCAGTGGTGTCAGCCCTGATCTTCCACCGGAAGTCTGGGGCCTCAGTCCGAAAGGCCTGCCGATAATCCGGGCCGAAAGGCTCACGCCCGCAATCCTCTGCGACGCTGCGATGCAGGCGCTGCACGATCCGGACTATCGCAATGCTGCCCGCAGGATGCAAAAGCAGCTGGCCGAACGAACGGGTCTGGTCGAGGCTGTTAGCCTGCTCGAGCAACTCACGGGCAAGACATAAGGGGTTGCGACGGCCTCAACGGTCGCTCGCCTCAGGCTCCCGAGCGTTGCCGACGTACCGGGAAGGTAGCAATTTCGCCCGAGGAGCGCAGAAGACACCCGTCAGGATCCTGCGCGCCTGCGCGCGGGCGCCCGTATGGCAACAGGAAGCGCGGCGGATGCGCGGCGCGCGGCAGGCGCGAGCGCTTCGAGCGTGAGCAGCGACAGGAACTCAGGCGCGAGCGCGGGAAAGTCGGTCGTCGAACGCTTCTGCATTTGTGGAAATATCGAATCAAGCCTTGACCTATCTCCATCATTCGATATTTCCAGGTTCGTGGAATTCCCGTATTGAAAGGCCGATCCGTTGCCGTTGACGACCCCTGATTCGGTCATTCAGGCCTTGTCGGCGCTGGCTCACTCCGGCCGGCTCGCTGTGTTCCGTCTGCTCGTGCGGGCGGGTCCGGAAGGCATTGCCGCCGGTGAGGTCGCGCGCCTCCTCGGCACGCCGCCCAACACGATGTCGACACAGCTCGCCATCCTGTCGCGCAGCGGCCTCATCTCTTCGCGGCGGGAAAGTCGGTCGGTGCTCTATCAGGCCGAATATGGTGCATTTTCCGAGTTGCTCGGCTTCCTCGTCGAGGATTGCTGCGGCGGACGGCCGGAGGTCTGCACGCATCTCGCCAACATCGTCCGATCGGCGCTCACCTGCGCAGGCGATGCCGTTGCCACCGGAAAGCTTCAATGATCGACCCCGCGGCCGGATACGATACCAAATGTCGCGCGGACGAGCTTCACGAAGCGCAGCGGACGGCATTGTTCGCATGAGCCACGATTCGATCGCGCCGTCGGCCAGTCTCGAACCGCCGCTCAAATCCTATACGCACGCCCGCCGCCTTGTGGCGGAAGGGCTCGGCACCGCGCTGCTGCTCGCGATCGTCATCGGCTCGGGCATCATGGGCGATCGGCTGGCAGGCGGAAATACCGCCGTCGCGCTGCTCGGCAACACACTCGCTACGGGCGCCGGTCTGGTCGTGCTGATCACCATCTTCGGCCCATTATCGGGCGCGCACTTCAACCCGGCGGTCACCCTGCTCTTCACGCTTCGTCGCGAGATTCCGCTCACGACCGCGCTCGCCTACATCCTTGTCCAGGTCGCGGGCGCGATATTGGGCGTCTGGGCGGCGCATCTGATGTTCGCCGAGCCGGTCCTCCAGCTTTCGACCAAGCTGCGCGACGGTCCCGCGCAGGCCTTCTCCGAAGGGGTCGCCACCTTCGGCCTGATCGTGGCGATCCTCGGTGCGATCCGGTTTCGCCCCGACGCGACGCCGATGATCGTGGGCCTCTATATCGTATCGGCCTACTGGTTCACCGCGTCGACATCGTTCGCCAATCCCGCGGTCACCGTCGCCCGATCGCTGAGCGACAGCTTTGCCGGAATTGCACCCGGTTCGGCGCCGGCTTTCATCCTTGCCCAGCTTGCGGGTGCGGCGTTAGGCGCCGCGCTGGGCGGCTGGCTCTTCCAGCAGGAGCGCGCACGATGAGCGACGAATATTTCCCCATCGTCATCCATCACAATCCAGCCTGCGGCACATCGCGCAATACCCTCGCGATGATCGAGTCCGCCGGATATGCGCCGACCGTCGTCGAATATCTCGAGACCGGCTGGACCAGCCCCCAGCTCCAGGGCCTGCTCGCGGTGATGGGGCTGCGTCCCCGCGACATCATGCGCACGAAAGGCACGCCCGCCGCCGAACTGGGCTTGATGGACGAGAGGGTCGATGACGCGGCCGTGCTCGCCGCGATGGTTCAGCACCCAATTCTGGTCAATCGGCCGATCGTCGCCACGCCCAAGGGCGTGAAGCTCTGCCGCCCCTCCGAAGCCGTATTGAGCCTGCTCGATCGTCAGCCGCAAAGCTTCACGAAGGAAGATGGCGAGGTTGTCATCCTGTCACCTCGATAATATCGAGATCCCGATCCGGCGTGCGGGCAGACCGAGGCCATCAACCCGGCCCATGACTCGCTCCCCGCGCGGCGATAGAAGGGCCGCTACCGCGCACGCCGATGGCCACGGAGAGACGATTGGCGCTGGAACCATTCCCCAATCTGGTGACGATGTTCTTCGCGCGCGCCGCCGAGCATGGCGACGCGCCATTCCTGGTCCGCAAGACCGGCGACTTCTGGCAGTCGCTGAGCTGGCGCGAGACCGCGCGGCGGGTCGCGGCGCTGAGCGAAGGCCTGCGGGCGATCGGCCTTGAGCAGGGCGACCGTATCGTGATCGTGTCCGAAAACCGCCCCGAATGGGCGATCGCGGATCTGGCGATCATGGCCGCCGGGTACGTCACCGTGCCGGCTTATACGAGCAATACCGCGCGCGATCACGCGCACATCCTCAACGACAGCGGCGCGCGGGCGGCGATCATATCCACCGGGGCACTTGCGCGGCACCTGCTGCCGGCAATGGCCGCGTCGCCGGAATGCAGGGTGGCGATCGCGATCGAGCCGCTGACGGGGACCGGCAATGTCGAGGTGCATCAATGGGACGCGATCCTGGCCGGTCAGCCGGGGGATGTCGCCGCGGCAGCCGGGCGCGCGAACTTTCGCCGTGAAGACCTGGCCTGCATCATCTATACCAGCGGCACCGGCGGCGCGCCGCGCGGCGTGCGCCAGCATCATGGCGCGATCCTTCAGAATTGCGCCGGCGCGGGCGACGTCGTCCTGGGCGAATTCGGGATCGATCGCGAGATATTCCTGAGCCTGCTCCCGCTGGGTCACGCCTATGAACATAGTGCGGGCCTGTATTTCCCGATCAGCCTTGGCGCGCAGATCCATTATGCCGAAAGCATCGAGAAGCTCGCGACCAACATGGCGGAGGTCGCGCCGACGATCATGATCGTGGTGCCGCGCCTGTTCGAATTGCTGCGCAGCAAAATCATCAAGCAAACCGAAAAACAGGGGAGGGCCGCGACGTGGCTGCTCGCGCAGGCGCTCGCGCTGGATGCCCGCCCTGGCCGGCGCATCGCCGACAGGCCGCTCGATCTGCTGCTGGAGCTGACCATCCGGCGCAAGGTGCGCCAGCGCTTCGGCGGGCGGATCAAGGCGCTGGTGTCGGGCGGGGCGCCGCTCAATCCCGAAGTCGGGCGCTTCTTTCGCGCGCTTGGAGTGAGGGTGCTGCAGGGTTATGGCCAGACCGAGGCGGGACCCGTAATCTCGGTCAATCGCCCGCGCGCGGGAATCGCGCTCGATGGGGTAGGGCCGCCGATGCTCGGCTGCGAGGTGCGGATCGCCGACGATGGCGAGATCCTGGTCCGCGGCGAGAATGTGATGCACGGCTATTGGCGCAACGATGAGGAGAGCGCGCGGGTGTTGCGCGACGGCTGGCTGCACACCGGCGATGTCGGCCACCTGGATGACGCCGGGCGGCTCGTCATCACCGATCGCAAGAAAGACCTGATCGTCAACGACAAGGGCGACAATGTCTCGCCTCAACGCGTCGAGGGCATGCTCACGCTCGAGCCGGAGATAGCGCAGGCGATGGTGGTGGGCGATCGCCGGCCCCATCTTGTTGGGCTGATCGTGCCCAACAAGGAATGGGAGGCTTCGCTGCCGCCTGGGACCGATATCGCCAACGCGGTCATGGCGGCGGTCGATCGCGTCAATGCGGGCCTTTCGGTGATCGAGAAGGTGCGCCGCGTCGTGATTGCGGACGAACCGTTCACGATCGAGAATGAAGCGATGACGCCATCGCTCAAGATCCGCCGGCATGTGCTGCGCGACCGCTATGGCGCGCGTCTTGAAGCGTTGTATCGCGGACGCGCGTAAGGCATTTCAGTATCGAGCCGGAAAATTCCGGCCCCGCGGACTTAGAGCCTGATCGTTTGAGGTGGAAGCGCTGTGCGCTTCCGCCGATGACGTGAATCAGGCTCTATTCAAATAGTTGAGACCTTGATTCACGTTTCAGGTTGATTCAGCCTGAAACGATCAAGGTTAGGCGGCGGCCGACATGTCCTCGATCTGTCTTGCCTGGCCTATCGCCCGCCCTCCTTCCAATAGGGTTTCGAAAAGGCTTGTCATCTGCTCGGTGGTCAATGCCGCGCTGAACAGGAAGCCCTGCATGCTCGGGCAGAAATCGCGCAGCAGGATCGCGCGCTGCTCCTCGGTCTCCACGCCTTCGGCGATGCAGTCGAGGCCCAGCCGCCGCGTCAGATCAAGGATGCTGTGCACGATCGCCGCGGTGCTTTCATGGCTGGTAAGGTCGCGCACGAAGGTGCGGTCGATCTTGATCCGGTCGAGCGGGAAGCGGCGCAGATAAGCGAGCGACGACCAGCCCGTGCCGAAATCGTCGAGCGACAGCGACACGCCCAGCGCCTTCAGATCGTTCATGATTCGCACCGTCTCTTCGGTATCGTCGAGCGTCAGGCTCTCGGTCAGCTCGAGTTCCAGCCACTGCGGATCGAGCCCCGATGCGGCGAGCGCCTCGGCCGTGATGCGGACGATGTCGCCACGGTAGAATTGCTGCGCGGAAAGGTTCACCGCGATCCGTACCGGCGGCATTCCGGCCGCCTGCCATTGCGCATTCTGGCGGCACGCGGTGTTGAGCACCCAGCGTCCCACCTCCACCATCATGCCGCGCTCCTCCAGCAGCGGGATGAACAGTCCGGGCGATATCAGCCCTTCGGTCGGATGTTCCCAGCGGAGCAGGGTCTCCATCCCGATCAGCGTGCGTTCGTCGAGCGAGACCTGCGGCTGGTAATGAAGGACATATTCCCCCCGGTCGCACGCGCCGCGCACGTCCTGCGCCAGCGCGTGCCAGCGTTCGGCCGCGATGCTCAAATCGTGCGTGAACAGCCTGCAGGCGTTCCGGCCGCTCCTTTTGGCGCGGTACATTGCGGTGTCGGCCGCGCTCAGCAACGTGCCCGCGCTGTCGCCGTCATCGGGATACAGGCAGATGCCGATGCTGACGGAAACGGCCAGCGTCTGCCCTTCGATCACGAACGGCGTGTTCATCGCGGCGAGCACCTTGGCAGCCACGCTTTCGGCTTCGTCGGCGGATTCAACGTCGGAAAGGGCGATTACGAATTCGTCGCCGCCCAGCCGTGCCGCAATATCGGATTCGCGCAGGCAATCGGTCAGCCGCCCGGCCACCGCTTCCAGCAATTGATCGCCGATCACATGGCCGAGCGAATCGTTGATCTGCTTGAAATGGTCGACGTCGAGCAGCAGCACGCCGATTCGGCTGTTCTCACGCCGCGCCTTCGCGGTCGCCACGCCGAGCCGCTCCAGGAACATGGTCCGATTCGGCAGGCCGGTCATTCCGTCATGCAGCGCCAGGTAACGGATTCGCGCTTCGGCCTGCTTGCGCTCGGTAATGTCGCGGAAATTGCATTGCGCCAGCCGACCGTCGCCCGCTTCGCACAGGCTGCCGACGACCTCGACCGCGATGCTCGTTCCATCGGCCGCGACGAGCGACCAGTCGTCATGCCGGATCGACCCCGTTGCCTGAAGCGCAGCCGCGGCGGCGGCCGCCGTCGGAACGGCGGCGAAGGCGGGCAGATCCTCGAGCTTGCGCCCGGTCACCGCGTCGAGATCGCAACCGAGCATCGCCAGGAAGCGTGGATTGGCATCGCAGATCAGTGCGGTGTCAATATCGAGCAATAGCATACCGTCGTCCGCGGTCTCGAACAGACGGCGATAACTGAGCTCGGAAGCCCGCAATGCCTGTTCCACCTGGCGCCGCGCTGCGATTTCGCGTTCGAGCACCTGGTTATGCGTGGCCAGCGTCACCTGGGCCTGGCGCAGTTGAAGGTGTGTCTTGACGCGGGCGAGCAGTTCGCCCGACTGGAACGGTTTGTTGATATAATCGACCCCGCCGGCGGCGAAGGCGGCGATCTTGTCGGCGACATCGCTCAGCGCCGTCATGAAGATTACGGGTATTTCCCATGTGCGCGGCCGTGCTTTCAGCCGCCGGCAGGTTTCGAAACCGTCCATCTGCGGCATCATCACGTCGAGCAGAATCAAATCGGGCAAAGCGAAATCTGCGCGCTTCAACGCCTCCTCGCCCCCCAGCGCGACGAGCACGACATAGCCCTCGCCCTCCAGAAGATCGACGACCACGCCCAGATTCGCTGGATTGTCGTCCACGATCAGGACGGACGGCATGGCTTTCGAAGGTGACACGCTCACACTGTTCATGCATCTACTCGCTTGCTGTCGCTTCGCTGTTCGCGATTATCTTCGATGAGCTTCAGGATCGCTCCCGACTGATAGCTTCGCGCAAGCGAGAGCAATTGCTCCCCGAACGGCCGATATTGCTCCTGCCCGGCGCTCAGCCTGGCGCCCTCCGCGCGCAGCGCGCTCATATTGCCCGCCCTCGCCAACGCCAGCAGCGCGTCCATCTCGGCCGGCGGCGGTACGGTGCCCGCGAAGATGGCGCGCGGATGCGACTCGCCGGAGGTTTCCGCCGCCGGACCGCAGGTCAGCGCGCGCGATCCCGCCAGCGGGACCGTCAGATCGAACCAGAAACGCGATCCCACCCCAATCGTGCTCTCCACCTCGATGCGGCTGCCCATCGCCTCGATGATATGGCGGCTGATGCTCAGACCGAGACCGGTCCCGTTGGCGCGATCGCCTGCCTCGCCCGCCTGCTCGAATGCCTCAAACACAAGCTGCAACTTGTCGGGGGGGATTCCCGCCCCGGTATCGCGCACGTCGAATCGCAGCCGGGCATCGCCGCCGTCCGACGATATCAGTCCCACCTCCAGCCGGACATCGCCGACCTCGGTGAACTTCACGGCGTTGCCAAGCAGGTTGATCAGTACCTGGCGGAGTCGCTTGCCATCGGCAATTACGAGCTGCGGCACATCGGGCGCGACCGTCCAGGCGAAGCGCAGATTCTTGTCTTCGGCGCGCATGCAGATCATTTCGCCCACCGTCTGCACCGTCATGCGCAGATCGGTCGGCGTCGCCTCAAGGTCCATATGCCCTGCCTCGATCTTCGAAAGATCGAGAATGTCGGTGATCAGGGTGAGCAGATGGCCGCCGCTGCGATGAATCGTTCCGACCGCGGCCGCGTCGCGCTCGGACAGAGTCCCGGCCTGCAATATCTGGGCATATCCCAGGATCGCGTTGAGCGGCGTGCGCAATTCA
>DATMIP010000402.1:0-7515 GCA_035554515.1 Sphingomonas sp.
TACCGCCAGGATGAACGCCAGCGGATCGCCGACAAAACGTGCGATATGATTGGCAATGGCGGTGAAGAAGCGATCCACGCAATTCTCCTTGCTAACCAAGATTAGCTAGCAGGATCAGTCACGAAAACCAGTGGTATGTCCGCGGCGGATCCGGTCGCGCTGGTAGCGGAGGAGGGACTTGAACCCCCGACACGCGGATTATGATTCCGCTGCTCTAACCAGCTGAGCTACTCCGCCGCACGCGGTGCTCCAGCGCGAGGCGCGGGCTATAGCAGTGCGTCGAAGCGGGTCAACCGCAGGTTGAATCAGCCTCGAAGGAACCCAACAGCCTGCCCCACGTTCGCGCCTTTAAGTAGAGGGAGGAATGGCCGCGATGGACCTGTCGACGCCGCTGGAAACCATCTGTCGCTTGATCATCCGGGCCCGCGAGCTGGAAGCGCAGGTCCCGTCGATCGAAAATGACGATGAAGAGGATCCGACCGATTCGGATGACGAGTTCGCCGTGCTCGAAGACGAGTCGAATGAGGCGATCGAGGAAGAGATGGTCGCCCTGCTAGACGATCTTGGCGACGATCAGGTGCAGGAATTGCTCGCCTTGGCCTGGGTCGGTCGCGGCACCTATGACGCGAGCGAATGGAGCGAGGCGCTCGAGGCGGCGGCGGATCCGGATTCAGAAGATCCCGCCGACCAGTTGCTCGATATGCCGACGCTCGCAGCCTATCTCGACGCCGGTCTAGCGGCGTTCGATCTGAACTGCGACGGAATGGGCCAGATCGATTAGCCCCGGAACAGGTGCCGCGACACGGGCTCCCACGGCCCGCCGCAATAGCGGTGCAGCGCAAGCCCCTCGATCGTTACGGGCCTTGCCGCGAAACCGGTCCGAAGCGCGCGAAGCAGCGCCGTCGCTTCGTGTGGCGATACCTTGTTCTGAATGGTGACATGCGCGCGCCAGCCGGCCGCGTCCTGCGGCGTCAACAGTCCGCGAAATGCCTCGACCAGATCATTACGGATATCATTCAGACCGGGCGACACGATTTTGACCGCCACGCCGGTGCCGAGATTGATCAATCCAGCTGCTTCGGCACGAGGCGGAGAATTCCTGGCCACCTCCGCAAGTCTCCGCCTCAGCTCCGGAGCCAACGAGGGAGGCAAATGATGAAACAAGGTCAGGTGCGCGGGCAGCCGGTTGCGGTCCGGCGGGTAGTGACTGCGGCGCAAAGCGTCCAGCCACGCGAAATCCGCGGCCCCGAGCAACGCTGAAACGATCAGCGGCGCCGTTTCAGCCGACACCGGCGGCCGCCGCGGTCGCCGGCCATTCGCCGGCTGGCAGGGTGCGGCGGCCGGTGAGCACCCCTTTGTCCAGACGACAGATCATGGCGTCATCCTCAACGCTGATTTCGTTCCAGCCGAGCGCGTGGAGTCGCTCCCCTACCCCGCCGACCCCGCCTTCGCGCACCACAAGGTAGGTAATCGCTCCGTTGTCGCGGCTTGCCATGGCCTCCACCGCCGTCGCGATCACATTTCCCGCCGTATCGCGCACCGGCATGCCTTCGATCCGGGAAAGCGCGAACAGCGTCGGAGCCGGTGCGTTCGCACTGCGCGCGGCCGCAACGCTCGCGCCTTCATCATAGCGCGCGCGGCGGCCGAGCCAGCGCCACATCCCGACAATGTCGACCAGAAGCAGGAAGACGTTGCTCAGCATCAGGTTTTGCTGGCCCGATCCGGTTGCGACGATGATCCAGTTGACCGCACCGATCGCGAACACCGCGAAACCCCAGCCGGTAACGCGTGCGCCGAGATTGGAAGCCGTCATGACAGCAGCCACCATCGTGGCAATTGGTGCGATCCAGCCGGCGATCTCGAACATCTTTTCTCCCTTCAGGTGGCCCGCGAACGCGGCCCGAAGCGATATGATCCGTTCCCGCGCATACGGCGCAGCTCGGCCGGCGTATCGATGTCGATCAGATTATGCGGGCCGCCGCGCACGAACGCGGTGCGCGGCCGCAGCGCCAGACCGCCGTCGTCGTGGGCCAGACGCGCGCGCGCCGCGCTGACGCGCACCAGAACCGGGTGTCCCGGCAGCCCGGCGAAGCTGGGCCGCGTCGCGTCCATGGCAGGGGGGATGGTCATGCGCGGCGCCCGCGCGAACGGCATGTCGGCGAGGAAGATCAGGACTTCACGCTCGATCGGCCGTAGCGCCGCCAGCCCCGCCGCAAGGCTAGCCGACAATCCGCGATGGGCCTGTCGCGCCCGGACAGAGACTATCCCGCGGCGGTAGACCGGCCTCGACGAAACCAGGATGACGCGTCGCGCGCCCGATGCCGATGCATTGGCGAGCGCATGGTCCAGCAAAGATCGATCCCGCAACCGCGCGCCAAGCTTGTCACGCCGTCCGAACCGGCGCGAGGCGCCCGCCGCCAGCACGATCGCGACGCGCACCGCGCTGTCAGATTTCGACCTGGCTGCCGAGCTCGACCACACGGTTGGTCGGCAGGCGGAAGAATTCCATCGCGCTTTCAGCGTTGCGCAGCATCCAGGCGAACAATTTCTCGCGCCAGATCGCCATACCCGGCCGCGATGAAGCGATGAGTGTCTGGCGCGCCAGGAAGAAGCTCGTGTCCATCATCTTGAACCTGGCGCCGCATTCGGTTGCCAGCGCCAATGCGGCGGGTACGTCGGGCTCCTCCATGAACCCGTATCGCACCACCAGCCGATAGAAACCCGACTCGAGATTTTCGAACCAGATGCGCTTCACCGCGTCGACATAGGGCACATCCTCGATCTTCACCGTCAGCAGCACCACCCGCTCGTGCAGCACCTTGTTGTGCTTGAGATTGTGGAGCAGCGCATGGGGCACGCCGCCCGCGGTGGAGGTCATGAAGACGGCCGTGCCCGGTACGCGCGTCGCCGAATTTGCCGCCGAGCGCACGAATACCGGAACCGGGATCGCGGCCTCGCGCATCCGTTCGATCATCAGCGCGCGGCCGCGCGCCCAGGTCGTCAGCAAGGTGAAGATGATGAAGCCGACCAGCAACGGAAACCAGCCGCCGTCGGGAATCTTGGTCATGTTCGCGGCAAAATAAGCCCCGTCGACCGTGAAGAAGGCGGCGACGATCAGGCCGGCGGCAATCTTGTTCCACTTCCACAAGGTGAACAGGATCGACGCGATCAGGCAGGTGTCGATCAGCATCGCACCGCTGACGGCGATGCCGTAGGCTGCGGCGAGATTGGACGAGGTGCGGAAGAAGAGCACGAGCAGGATGACCATGATCATCAGTGCCCAATTGACCGCCGGAATATAGATCTGCCCGGCGGAACTGGCGCTCGTATGTTCGATGCGAAGGCGCGGCATGAAACCAAGCTGGATCGCCTGCTGGGTGACGGAGAATGCCCCGGAAATCACCGCCTGCGACGCGATCACCGTCGCCATCGTCGCCAGGATGACAAGCGGCAGACGCACATTTTCCGGCGCCATCAGGAAGAACGGATTGTGCGAGATCCGCGCAAGATCATCCGGTGACGCGGCCAGGAACATCGCGCCCTGCCCCAGATAGTTCAGCATCAGTGCCGGCAGGACAAATACCAGCCAGGAAAGGCCGATCGGTCGGCGCCCGAAATGGCCCATATCCGCGTAAAGGGCTTCGGCGCCCGTCACCGCCAGCACGACCGAGCCCATCGCCAGGAAGGCACGGATGCCGTCGTCATAGAAGAAGCGGAGGGCGTGGTACGGGTTCAAAGCAGCGAACACGCCCGGTGCCGCCATGATGTTCACCACGCCCAGCACCGCGAGCACCAGGAAATAGACCAGCATGATCGGGCCAAACAGCAAGCCGACCTTGCCGACACCGCGCGACTGGATGGCAAACAGCCCGACCAGAATGCCGACCGCGATGGGAATGACGAACGTCGCGAAATTATGGTTGACGACAGCGAGGCCCTCGACCGCGGTCAGCACCGACATGGCCGGCGTTATCATGCTGTCACCGTAGAACAAGGCGGTCGCGAACACCCCCAGCAGGACCAGCCCCTTGGTCCAGCGCGCCTTGGTCGAGCCTGATCGGGAAATCAACGCGAGCAATGCCAGGCTGCCGCCCTCGCCCTTATTGTCGGCCCGCATGATGATCGTGACATATTTGATCGTCACCACGATCATCATCGACCAGAAGATAAGGCTGAGTACCCCCAGGACGTTGGCCGGATTCGGCGCCAGCGTGTGATGCCCGGCAAAAGTTTCGCGAAAGGCGTAGAGCGGGCTGGTGCCGATGTCGCCAAATACGACCCCAACCGCGCCCAGCGCCAGGCGCGCCAGGCCCTGACTCTCGTGGCCGTGCGCCTCCGAACCGACGGGCGGCTGGCTGGGCGCTGCATTTTGTAGATCGGCGATGCCGGAGGTCATTGAAACGAGGAAACCTTAAATGAAGGCGGCTGCTTGCTTATACGCCCGGGCTTCCCTCTCCAGCGGCAGCGGGGGCGCGCGTTAGCATTTCCATATGGGCCCCGCAACACGGTCCGGGAAGGGCCCAGTCTGAACATCATTTGAACAGCGCGTCGGCCTCGCTGCGCGTGGGTACGGCTCTCAGCGCAAAGCTGCTGCTGATGGTCATCACGCGAGGCAGCCGCCCCAGATGCTCCCGATGAAGGCGTTCATAATCATCGAGATCGCGGCAGATGATCTTCAGCCGATAATCATGCTCCCCCGAAACGAGCATGCATTCGACGATCCCGTCGATCTGCGCGACAGCGCGTTCGAACAGGGCAAGTTCCTCCTCGACCTGCGTGGAGAGCGTGATGTCGACCAGAGCCGTCACATGATAGCCCAAGGCGCGATGATCGAAACGTGCCCCATAACCCGTCAGCCGCCCGGACGCCTCCAATGCCTGGATCCGCCGCGTACAGGCGGATTGTGAAAGCCCGACTTCGTCCGCGACCCCGCTCACCGGCGTCCGGGCGTCGCGCGCCAGGACCTGCATGATCGCGCGATCGATCTTGTCAAGGTTTTGCATGAATTACGCCAAAAATTGCGTGAAAACGCGGTATCTATGCTTCTCTCAGCCATTTGAATAGCATCTTTGCACGGATTCTCGGCTGAAAATGGGATATAGAGACGCCACCTGGTTGAGGAGCGGCTCATGCGCATCGGTGTCCCCAAGGAAATCAAGAATCACGAATATCGCGTCGGCCTGACGCCACCGTCGGTCGCGGAACTGGTTGCGGCGGGTCATAAGGTGGTGGTCGAGACCGGTGCGGGCAAGGGCATCGATTTTGAGGACCAGGATTATGTGGACGCCGGCGCCACGATCCTGCCCAGCGCGGATACGGTCTTCGAAGGCGCCGACATGATCGTGAAGGTGAAGGAACCGCAGGCGATCGAAATCGCACGGTTGCGCCCTCACCATCTGCTTTTCACCTATCTTCACCTCGCGGCGGACAAGCCCCAGGCGCTGGGCCTGATGGCATCGGGCGCGACTTGCGTAGCGTATGAAACGGTCACCAGCCCCAGAGGCGGCCTTCCGCTGCTCAAGCCGATGTCCGAGGTCGCCGGACGAATGTCGGTTCAGGTTGGGGCGCATTATCTGGAAAAGGAGCAGGGCGGACGCGGCGTGCTGCTCGGCGGCGTGCCCGGCGTGCCCCCGGCGCGGGTCGCGATTCTTGGCGGTGGCATTGCCGGGGTGAATGCGGCGCAGATGGCGGTCGGCATGCGCGCCGATGTCACGATCTATGACATCAACAATGATCGGCTGGCCGAACTCGACATGTTCTTTTCAAGCCAGATCAAGACTGCCTATGCCTCCAAGGCTGCGATCGCGGCCGCCGTGGCGCGCGCGCATCTCGTCATCGGCGCGGTCCTGATACCGGGCGCCGCCGCACCCAAGCTGGTCACGCGCGAAATGCTGAAGACGATGAAGCGCGGATCGGTGCTGGTCGATATCGCGATCGATCAGGGCGGCTGCTTCGAGACGAGCCACGCCACAACCCACGACGACCCCGTGTTCGAGGTCGACGGAATCACCCATTATTGCGTGGCGAACATGCCCGGCGCGGTAGCGCGGACCTCGGCATTCGCGTTGAACAACGCGACGCTCCCCTTCGCGCTTCGTCTCGCCAATATGGGCGCCGAAGCGGCGATGGCGGCGGATCCGCATCTGGCCGATGGGCTGAACGTATCGGGTGGCAGGATCCGCCATGCCGCAGTCGCGGAGGCGCTCGATCTGCCGCTGAACTGATGCTCAGCGGGGGGATGAACCTGCCAGAAAGGGTGCGATCGGCGGGGCATCGACGTCGCCCGCCGCGACGAATCCCGGGTTGAAGAAGCGGGTCTTGCCGTAGGGCATGGGCGTTCCGTCCGGCGCGCTCAGTTTTCCTCCGGCGGCGCGCAAAACCGCGTCGCCGGCGGCGATATCCCACTCCATGGTGGGCGCCAGTCGCGGATAAAGGTCCGCCTCGCCGCATGCGACCATGCAGATTTTGAGCGAGGAACCACGCGAAACGCGCGTCGCGATGTCGAATTGGTCCAGATATCGTTCGGTTTCCGGCGAATTGTGCGACCGCGAGGCCACGGCCGCCAGCCCCTCCGGGGGCGCCTGGCGGATGCGCAGCGGTGCACGCTCCCCCACCATGCCACCCACGTCGATCCTGGCCGTCCAGGCCCTCTTCCTGGGCGCATCGCCAACGAACAAGCGCCGGGCGGCCGGGGCAAATACCACTCCAAGGCTCGGCGCATGGCCCTCGATCAACGCAATATTGACCGTGAAATCGCCGTTTCGGCTGATAAATTCCTTGGTCCCGTCAAGCGGATCGACGAGGAAAAAGTCGCCGTCGGTATAGGGGATACGTCCCGCGGCGGCCTCTTCCTCGGCGACCACCGGCACGCCCGGCGCGAGTTTTGCTAGCGCCTGAAGAATGATCGCCTCGCCCGCGGCATCCGCGGCGGTGACGGGCGAGGCATCGCTCTTGGTTTGAACCGCAAAATCACCTTCATATATCGCCATGATCGCCGCGCCGGCCGCGATCGCGGCATCGACAAGGCCCTCCAGCAATGCGTCTCGGTCGATCGTCATGGCCTGCGGCCTAGGCCATGGCACATTGCAGCCGCAAAGAATTTATATTGCGACATACCATAGGCATCGTGCTTTTGACCGCACCGCCATGACCGCATCGCTCACCCACCTCCAGCGGCTCGAAGCCGAGAGCATCCATATCCTGCGCGAGGTCGTCGCCGAGACGGAAAAGCCGGTGATGCTCTATTCGGTGGGGAAGGATTCCGCGGTGATGCTGCACCTCGCCCGCAAGGCCTTCTTCCCGTCGCCGCCCCCTTTCCCGCTCCTTCACGTGGACACGACCTGGAAGTTCAGGGCGATGTACGAGCTGCGCGACAGGGCCGCGCGCGACGCGGGGATGGAATTGCTGGTCTACCAGAATCCCGAAGCCAAGGCGCGCGGCATCAACCCCTTCGATCATGGCAGCCTCCACACCGATTTGTGGAAGACGGAAGGGCTGAAGCAGGCGCTCGATCTC
>DATMIP010000403.1:0-7099 GCA_035554515.1 Sphingomonas sp.
AGCATAGAACCAGGAGCAGCGGGCCTTTTGCCGGGCCGGACCTCTTGTGCATTCCGCCTCACCCCATGTTACATGGGGTGAGCCTGGCACGAGGGAGGCATTGCCGATGGCATCTGTGATCGCTTCCACATTGTCAGCGGATGGTTCCGGCAGAGAAGGTTCAATCGGCGGGGGGCCCGCGACGGTCCTGCCGGCGCTGGCGGGCAAGGAGAAGCTCACCTACGGCGCCGGTGAAATAGCCTCGAACGTAAGCTGGAACATGGTGACGGGGTTCCTGCTCCTCTATTATACCGATGTCGCCCTGCTGCCGATCGCGGCGATGGGTACGCTGATGCTGAGCACACGTATTCTGGACGCGGTTTTTGATCCGCTGGTGGGCATCCTTGTCGACCGTACGAAGTCGCGATTCGGCAAGGCCCGTCCCTATCTGCTCTGGGGAGCCATACCCTTCGGCCTATTGACCGTTGCGACGTTTTCGGTGCCCGATTGGTCGCCCGGCGCGAAACTGGCTTATGCCTATGTCACCTTCATCCTGCTCGGGCTGATGTATTCCATCCTGTACGTTCCCTATAGTTCCATGCTGCCGATGATGACGCGCGATCGGCGGGAGAAAGTGCAGCTGGGCAGCTATCGGGCGATGGGAACGTCCGTCGCCTCGATCATCGCCTATGGAAGCGTCATGCCTCTGGTCGCGATCCTCGGAGGCGGTGATCGCAGGTTCGGCTTCGCTGCCACCGCGGCGATCCTGGGGCTGGTGTCCTCGCTGCTCTTTCTGCTGGTCTTCCGCAATTGCCACGAGCGGCTGTCGCGGCCGCTCCTGGGGGGGCGCACGCCGGTTCGCGAAAGCCTGCGGCAGATGGTGGCCAATCCGATCTGGCGCATCGTGTTCGCGGCGGCGATCCTCATCTTTGTGAAGATCGGCGTCATGGTCGCGAGCTTCGCATTTCTGGCCAAGGACATCCTGGGCGCTCCCGGGACGGTATCCGTCGCGCTTCCCCTTATGTCGGTCGCTATCCTCCTCGGAGGCTACATTTCCCGCCCTTATCTCGCCCGGCTGGGCAAGCGGCGAGGTAATATCCTCGCGCTCACGATTTCGCTGATGTTGCTTCTGCTGCTGCCGTTCGCAGAGAGCAACCTGACATTGTTCGTTGCGATTTTCGTGATCTCGAACGTCGTTGGCGGCATCCAGGCGGCCACCATGTTCATCCTCGCGGCCGACGCGGTCGAACTGCAGGAAGCGCGTCACGGCGACCGGGCCGAGGGGCTCCTCGCTTCCTCAGTGAGCTTCGCTACCAAGGTCGGCATGGCTCTGGGCGTGGCGATCACCGCTTATGCTCTCGGCTGGGCAGGATATAATCCCGCGCAGGCAACTCCGGACGCCGCGACCGCCCTGCGCTGGGTGTTCTACGGCGGGCAGGGAATGCTCACGATCGTGCTCATAATCGTCATGTCATTCTACACGTTCGACGAGCGCCCGATCGCGGGGACGTCGACTGCGCCAGGGGAGCTGAAACTATGATGGATCATCGCGTGGTCAGCGACAACGGCTTGACTGCAACCGAGACCGGATTCGCCGTCGACATCAGGCTGCCATGGTATCGCAGCCTGCCGCTGTCGGTCGTTCAGGTGCCTGAGGTCGCGATCGACGGAGAGACAATCCCTGCGGACAAGGTTCGCTTCGAACTCAACGGCGAGATGCTGCGGCTGGACGAGCTGCGGCCCCGGACCGACGATTGGTGGTATGTGCTCGACAGTGCCTTTCTGCATGTCGAGCATGCCCCCATCGAACGCGGCTCCGCGCATGAGGTTGCCGTCACCGTCGCGGTGCGCCCGCCCTACATTAATGGGCTGAACCGCATCGTTAAGACCACCAAGACGCTCGTCGCAAACTGAGGCTCCATTCATGACCGATCAAGCTAAACCGGGGCTGAAGCTCGGCACGACCCTCTACAGCCTCACGACGCAATTTCATGCGCGAGAATATACTTTCGAGGAGCTCGTCCGGAAGGTCGCGGCGGAAAACCTTGGTCCAGGGCTCGAGGTCGTCGGTTTTCAGAGCTTTCGGGGCTTTCCCCATATCTCTGACGAAACTGCGGACGCTTTCAAGGCGCTGATCGACGAGACGGGCCTTACCCCCTCTTGCCTGGGCATCAACGCTGATTTGCGTCTCGATCCGGACCGGCCGATGACGGACGACGAAAGCCTAGCCTATCATGTTGCGCAGCTCGAAGCCGCGGCCAAGCTGGGATTCCCGCTCGTTCGCTACCAATATCCGGCGGGACCAGCCGTCATCGAACGCCTTGCCCCCATGGCCGAGCGGCTGAACGTCAAACTGGGATTGGAAATTCACGCACCGCACCATCCCAACCATCCGGACGTAATCGCCTATCGCGAGATGTACGAGCGGGTGGGTTCTCCCTTCCTGGGATTCATTCCCGACTTCGGGGCCTCGGCTCGCACCGTGCCGCCCAGCTTCTTCGAAGCGCAGCTGGCGCTCGGCGTACCGGCGGACCTTATCGCCCTCGCCAAGGAAGCCTGGCACAAGGATGGCGAGCCATATGAATGCCGCGACGCTTATGTCGCCGGCGCGCGGGCGCGCGGTTTCGACGACCGGCAAATCAATGCACTGCTGTTCATCTTCGGGCTTTTCAGCCGGGCAAGTCCGACTTCATGGGCCGAAATCATGCCACAGGTGATCCACATTCACGGCAAATTCTTCGATTTCGACGATAATGGGGACGAAATCGCGGTCGATTATGCGTCGACCTTGCCGGTGTTCGTTGAAGGCGGTTATGACGGATACATGTCGAGCGAGTATGAGGGCCATATGTGGAACGACGCTGACGGTTTCGACAAGATCCGCAGGCATCACGCACTCGCGCGGCGGATACTCGACCCGCTCGCTGCATGACCGGGACACGCTCGGCGCGGGTTGCGTTCCGCACCGCTTCTATCGGCCGGCGTGACGTTATCGCGGGTTCGATCGCGCTCGCGGCCATTGGCGCCGGTGTGGCGGGCATCACCCTGATCGCGAGTCCCGCGCAGATAGCGTGGCGACCGCCCTCGCCGCGGCTTGTACCGGTTCTGAGTGACATCGTTCTGCCAAAAACCGGCACGCCGGGCGCCTCGGGCGGAGACCCGAATTTTGTGGAACGGGCGCTCGGATCCGGCCTGTTCGGGGGAGACGGCACCACGCTGGGGCTGCTCGAAGCATGGCTGGACGTGCATGCGAAACAATCTTCCTTCATGGCTGCGGCCCGGCAACGACAGCTGCAGGTGATTGAGGCACTCGACGCCGACACCTTTTCGCGCGCTGCCCCGCCGCCGCCTGTCGCCACCTCCAGTCACGCGCCGGAAGCGTCGCGCGATCATGTCGCCGCGCCGGCCGAACCGGAGATCAACCGGCTGTGGCGGATCGTGAAACAGGCGATCGTCACCGGATATTATACCAGCGAAGTCGGCGGCGCCGTCGAATTGCACTATGATCTGGTGCCCGGCCGGTTCGATCCGGACGTTGCGTTGGGCTCCGTCCCTTATTTGTCGAACTATTGGCTTGAGAATGTGTTCTGATGTCGACGCCGCAATTTGACGCGATCGTGATTGGTTCAGGTATCACGGGTGGTTGGTCGGCGAAGGAGCTTACCGAGCGTGGCCTGAAGGTTTTGATGATCGAGCGGGGCCCGAAGATCGAGCATCAGACCGATTACAAGACCGAGACACTGGCACCGTGGGATCTGCCTTTCCACGGTCAGGGCGATGCAAATCTCTACAAGCGAGAATATTTCGTTCAAAGCAAGAAGGGGATGTTTTTCAACGAATTCACCCAGAACCATTGGGTGAACGACCTCGAAAACCCCTACATGCAGGCTGAGAACTCCAGCTTCGATTGGTTTCGTGGCTATCAGCTTGGAGGCAAGTCGCTCATCTGGGGGCGCCAATGTTACCGCTGGTCGGACATCGACTTCGGGGCGAACAAGGCGGACGGCCACGGCATCGACTGGCCGATCCGTTACGCCGACCTCGCGCCCTGGTATGACCATGTCGAAGATTATATCGGCGTGTCGGGATCGCGCGATGGGCTCGCGGTGCTGCCGGACGGTCATTACCAGCCTCCCATGGCGCTGAACGCCGGGGAGGCGTTGGTCAAGAAGGCGGTCGAAGCGCGTTTCCCCGAGCGTCGCGTCATTATCGGCCGGTCCGCGAACATCACGCGCGCCGTCGGCGACCGCAGCCCATGTCAATATCGGGGTATCTGTGCGCGCGGCTGCTCCTACGGCGCATATTTCTCGACACAATCATCAACATTACCGGCTGCTCGCGCGACCGGCCTGCTGACGCTGATCACCGACACCGTCGTGGAGAGCATCATCGAGGACCCTGCAACCGGCCGCGTGACCGGTGTGCGCACGATTGGCGTCAAGAACAAGGAGCGGAACAGCTTCACCGCCAAGCTCGTCTTCCTGAATGCGGGCACCATCAACAGCGTCGGTGTATTGCTCCGTTCGCGCAGCGAGCGTTCGCCGCACGGCCTCGGCGGATCGTCGGGCAACCTCGGGCACTATCTGATGGACCATGCCGGATCGATGTCCGCAATGGCGCTGCTGCACGGCATCGAGGACCGGACCTATTATGGCAACCGACCCAACAACATGATCGTCCCGCGCTTTCGAAACGTGGAACGACAGGAAGCCGATTTCGTGCGTGGCTACATGTATCAGGGCGGCGCGATGCGTCGCGGGTGGAAGCGTGGCGGTGGCATGGCCGGGCTCGGAGCCGACTTGAAGGAGAAGCTGCACGGCCCCGGCGAATGGATGATGGTGCTCGGCGTCTTCGCCGAATGTCTTCCCAATGCCAGCAACCGGATTGCGCTGCACGCCACCGCGACCGATCCTCAAGGGTTGCCGCAGGTCGAAATCAGCTTCGCTTACGGCGCCAACGAGAAAAAGGCGCTCGCTGACGCTCAGATCGAGGCGCAGCGGATGTTCGAGGCCGCAGGCGCGACTGTCATCATGAACTCGTCCGAGCCGGACCCCGGTGGTTCGTCGATCCATGAAATGGGTGGCGCGCGCATGGGCGCCGACCCTTCGCAGTCAGTGGTGAACGCGTTCAATCAGGTGCACGACGCCCCCAACCTGTTCGTGACCGATGGCGCCTGCATGTCGTCCTCGGCCTGCCAGAATCCGTCGCTCACTTATATGGCGCTCACCGCGCGCGCCTGCGACACCGCCGTGACGAAATTGAAGGAAGGCGTTCTGTGACGCCACTTCGACTGGGGCTCGTCGGTGGCGGTCCCGGTGCGTTCATCGGACCGGTCCACCGGCTCGCCGCCGAAATGGATCGCGAGATCCTATTGGTCGCGGGGGCTTTCTCGTCAGACGCGGCGCGCTCGTCCGCTGCCGGAGAGCAATATGGGCTCGATCCGAGACGGGCCTATCCCAGCTATGACGCGATGATCGCTGGTGAACGGAGCCGTGCGGACGGGATTGAGGCCGTCGCGATCGCGACGCCCAATCACCTGCATCTTTCGGTCGCGCGCGCTGCCCTCGAGGCTGGCCTCGCCGTCATCAGCGACAAGCCTGCGACCGCGACGCTCGAGGAAGCACTGGAACTCCAGGCAGTCGTGGCACGGTGCGGGCGACCCTATGCGTTGACCTACACCTATACCGGCTATGCCATGGTTCGTGAGATGCGCGCTCGCGTCATGGCCGGCGCGATCGGAAAGGTGCGCAAGATTCATGTCGAATATCTGCAGGGCTGGCTGACCCAAGCGATCGAGCGGGACGGAAACCGCCAGGCCGCATGGCGGGTCGACCCGGCAAAAGCCGGGCTGGGGGGCTGTATCGGCGACATTGGCGTTCATGCCTTCAATCTTGTGGAATTCGTCGTCGACGCCCGCGTAACCGCCATCAGCGCCGATCTCGCAACGGTCGTCCCCGGACGACAGCTGGACGACGACTGCACGGTGCTGCTGCGCTTCGACGACGGCGCGCGCGGTGTGCTGATCGCCTCTCAGGTGGCGACCGGCGAGCGGAACAACCTCCGGCTCCGTGTCTACGGCGAGGAAGGCGCATTGGAGTGGTGCCACGAGGCGGCCGATCGGCTGACGATGACAGGCCTCGATGGTGAGGTCCGCACGATCTGGCAGGGCAGCGGCCTGGTGGGCCCGGAAGCGAGCCGGGTGAGCCGCCTGCCCGCCGGCCATCCCGAAGGCTATCTTGAAGCCTTTGCCAACATCTATCGCGATTTCGCGAAGCGCTTGCGAGGCGGCGATGCGCCCCTGCTACCGGGTATCGAGGAGGGTGTCCGCTCCATGCGCTTCGTCGCGACGGCGGTCGGTGCGAATAGTCCTGAATGGCTGGAGTTGGGCGCATGAAAACCATCAAGGGTCCGGCGATCTTTCTCGCCCAGTTCGCCGGCGACGCCCCACCGTTCAACTCGCTCGACGCGATCGCGGCGTGGGCCGCCGGGCTTGGCTACAAGGGGGTACAGGTCCCCAGCTGGGACGCGCGGCTGTTCGATCTCGCCACGGCGGCGCAGAGTCAGGATTACTGCGATGAGGTGCTCGGGACGCTGACCAGCAGGGGTCTCGCGCTGACCGAGCTGTCGACCCATCTCCAGGGTCAGCTGGTGGCGATCCATCCCGCCTATGACGCGCAGTTCGATGCTTTCGCACCGCCGGAGGTACGGGGCGATCCGGCGGCGCGGCAGGCGTGGGCGGTCCAGCAGCTCGAATATGCCGCGCAAGCGAGCCGCAGGCTCGGTCTGGACGCGCATGCGACGTTCTCGGGGGCGCTCGCATGGCCGTACATCTACCCTTGGCCGCAGCGCCCGGCCGGACTGGTCGAGGATGCGTTCGCCGAGCTAGGTCGGCGGTGGAAGCCGATACTCGACATCTTTGACGAGAACGGCGTCGACCTGGCCTACGAGATCCATCCTGGCGAGGATCTGCATGATGGCATCACCTTCGAGATGTTCCTCAAGGAGGTTGGGGGCCATGCCCGCGCCAATATCCTCTACGATCCCAGTCACTTCGTGCTGCAGCAGCTGGATTATCTCGCCTTTCTCGACATCTATCACGAGCGGGTGAAGTGCTTCCACG
>DATMIP010000404.1:0-8276 GCA_035554515.1 Sphingomonas sp.
CGGATCGGCAACATCTTCATCCTCGCGGGTGTGCCGCACATTGCCGCGGCGATGCTCGATGGTCTCGTCGGGACGCTGGAAGGCGGACGACCGCTCGTGTCGGCAACGGTCGGCTGCTGGGTGCAGGAAAGCGAGATCGCCGATCTGCTCGCCGATACGGAGCATCGGCATGAAGGCTGCCGGATCGGCTCCTACCCGTTCTTCCGCGACGGCCGTACCGGCGCCAATTTCGTGATCCGCTCGGCTGACGAACAGCGCCTCTCGGCCTGCGCCGCCGATCTCATCGCCACGCTGGCGGCGCGCAACTATGCCCCGGTTGCCGGCGGGATCTGAGGCGCGCGGGGCATCAGCAGCAGCGTAGCGAGCGCGACCAGGGCGGCAATCGTCGCCATCACAAAGACAATTCCCGGAAAGAAGAAAGGCGCCTCTGGCCCGGTGAACCAGGCAAGAGCCGGATTATAGAGCGCTGGCGCGCCGATCGCGCCAAGCGCCGCGATACTGCCGCTGAAACCCTGCAATTCGCCCTGGCCGTCGGCTGGAACGCGCCGCGACATCAGCCCGCTCATCGACGGCATTACCAAACTCTGCATCGCGGTCAGGAACAAAAACAGGAATGCCGGCCAGCCCGTGCGCAACTGGGCATAAGCGATGAAGCCGACCATCGCGCAGCACATCCCGATCGCCGCCGCATGACGTTCGCCAAAATGCTTCACCACCCGGCCGACGATAAAGATCTGGGACAGCGCCATCAGTACACCCACCAGCGCCAGCGAGAGCCCGATCAGTCCGGGAGTCCAGCCGAACGCTGCGATCGCGAAAAAGGCCCAGGCCGCTGGGTAGACCATGTGCGCGAGGTTCCACCAAAAGCTTGCGAAGGCAACGGGAAGCACGCCCGGATGGCGCCGCAACGCGAGCAGGGCACCCAGTGGATTGGCGCGCTTCCACTGAAATGGACGCCGGTTTTCGGGCGCCAGCGTTTCGGGGAAGGCGACCAGGCCGAAAAGGAAATTGGCCGCCGCGAGTAAAGCCGCCGCGTGGAACGGCGCGCGCGGTCCGAATTCGCCCAGCAGGCCCCCGATCGCCGGGCCGACAACGAAGCCGATGCCGAACGCGGCCCCGATCATCCCGAAATGTCGCGCGCGCTCCTCGGGTGCAGACAGGTCCGCCATTGCCGCGCCGGCCGGACCGAATGAGGCGCCGAACAGCCCCGCAAGGGCGCGTCCGACAAACAGCCAGGCAAGCGTCGGTGCGAACCCCATGAGCGCATAGTCGATCGCGAAACCGGCAAGCGCTCCGAGAATGATGGGGCGACGTCCGAAACGGTCACCGAGATTGCCCATCGTGGGGCCCGTCAGGAACTGGACGCCCGCATAGACCACGCCGAGCAGTCCGCCGATGCGCGTCGCGTCGGCCAGGCCGACATGGCCAAGCTTCATCACGATTCCTGGCAATACCGGCATGACGATGCCGAAGCCGATCGCGTCGATCAGCACGGTCAGCATTACAAAGCGAGCGGCACGGTCGTTCGGCGCGGTCATGCCGGGCTCCGATGGCGCTTTGTCCCTCGCCAATGCGTCGGCGATGGGAGGTTACTTGCTCCGGCCGCGCTTCGACGCAGGAGCGGCGGCGCCGCGCTTGCGGCCAAGGCCGATCGCCTTCGCCAGCGTCCGACGCTTTTCGGCATAATTGGGCGCCACCATCGGATAATCGGCAGGCAGCTTCCACTTCGTCCGATATTGCTGTGGCGTCATTCCGAAATTGGTGTGGAGGTAACGCTTGAGCATGGTCAGCTTCTTGCCATCTTCCAGGCAGATGATGTGATCAGGCTTGATCGATGAGCGCACCGACACGGCCGGCTTCTGCTCGGACACCGGCGCGGGTTCGTCGGCCTGACCAAGACCTGCAAGCGCGTTATGCACCTTGCTGATCAATTCCGGCAATTCGCCGACAGTCACCCGATTATGCGCGACATGCGCGGCAACAATGTCTGCGGTCAGTGACAGAATGTCATTCGTGGATTCGTCGGCCATTGTTCGCTGCCTTTTGAATAGATGGCGCGAACTAGCAGATCGTTACAGGGCACGCGAGCATTTTTGCAGGCGCCGGGTAGCGAATATCGAAAGAGCGGGTTCCACACGGGGCTGCCCGACCGGCACTCGTTAGCCGGAAAGGGCCGGCGATGAACGCCGGCCCGACCGAACGGTTACTTAACGTGATTGGAAACGTGCTTATTCATCTCGAACATGCTGACGCTTTTCTTGCCAAAAACCTTCTCCAGCGCTCCATCGGCGTTGATTTGCCGCTTGTCCTTGCTGTCCTGAAGGTTGTTCTTCTTGATATATTCCCACAGCTTGCTGACGATTTCGCTGCGCGGCATCGCACCCGAGCCAACCACGGCGGCCAGTTCAGCTGACGGCGTGACGGGCTTGTGGATGCCCCCAGTTTTCGTTGCCATATTAGTCCTCCTTCTGCGGCCCTCTCTCAAGGCTGGCTATGCTATTCAGCGAGGCGGCGGATTTGGCAAGCCTCTCTTGGTCCGGGATGAAGCCCCTCGCTTTGCGCGCGGACCGGCTGCCATAGTCGGTCTCGACGATATATCCGGGATTTTCCTTTAATATGAAAATCTTATCGCTCCTTGTGGCGCCTGGGCTCGCCTGCTTCCCGATGGTTTTGCCATGAGCGGGGTCGCCGTGCGAATTCCAGCGGTCCTTGTCGCCCTCGCCCAATCCGGCCATTCCTGCCTCCAGCGGGATAGCGTGAGGACCAAATGGCGCGCGCAGGCATTGTTGCTTCTACTGATAGGATCGGGCGGGAATGAGCGAAAGTCGCGACTATCTTATCTTTTGTCCGGGCGATGTGGACCTCTCCCGCTCGCCGCTCAGACGCTCGCTGGATGTGCCGACCTATGTGCTGGGTGCGTTCAACCCCGGCTTCACGCGGCTGCCCAACGGCAACCTGCTGATGATGGTCCGCGTCGCCGAAGCGCTGACCGAGCCGGTGCTGGGCGATCATGTGCGCGCGATCCGCTGGACGGCGGACGGCTATGTGCTCGACAATCATCTGCTCACCGGCGTGGCCATGACGGATCCCCGCCAGTTCGACGTCGGCGGCAGCGCCTATCGCATGCTCGCTTTGACCTCGCTTTCCTGGCTGCTCCCGGTCGAGCTGACGCCCGATGCGCGCGCGATCGTCGCGGTCCATTATGACGAGGCGATCGAACCCGCGGCGGACTATCAGCAATATGGCGTCGAGGATGCGCGGATCACGCGGATCGGTGATCGCTGGTATATGACGACCTGTTCGGTGTCGGCCGAGCGCCATTCGACGACGCTGCACGTCTCCACCAACGGGATCGATTACGAATTGCAGGGGATCGTGCTCGATCACCAGAACAAGGACATGATCCTGTTCGAAGGTAAGATCGGCGGCAAATTTATGGCGCTGACCCGGCCGCTGGGCGAAGTCTATTTCGCTTATCCCGAGGACAGCCCTTATGTCGGCGGGCCTTCGATCAACCTCGCCCAATCGCCTGACGCGCTCCATTGGAAGCCGCTCGACCAACCGTTCCTGCGTGCGCGCAAGGGTTCGACCTCGTCCATGAAATTGGGCGGCGGCAGCCAGCCGATCCTGACGCCCCAAGGCTGGCTGATCATCTATCATGGGGTCGAGACGCGCGCGAAAGTCGGCATCTATCGCAGCTTCTGGGCCCTGCTCGACCGCGACGAGCCGTGGCGGGTGTTGCGGCTGGAGGATGGCGAACCGCTGCTCGAGGCCAATCCGGCGCTGACCGGACCGATCGCGCACCAACTTTATCTGCCGACCGAAGTGGTGTTCACTACCGGCATCGCCGATGGCGGCGACGATTATATCGTTGCGAGCGGCGAGGCCGATCTCGCCTGCCGCATCACGCACATTCCCAAGAGCCGCTTCGCATGAGCGAGCCCGCATGGTGGCAGAGCGGGGTAATCTATCAGGTCTATCCGCGCTCGTTTCAGGACATGGATGGTGACGGCGTCGGCGATCTTGCCGGCATCGAGCGGCGGCTGGACCATCTCGCCGATCTCGGCGTCGATGCGCTATGGATCTCGCCCATCTTCCCGTCGCCAATGGTCGATTTCGGCTATGACGTGGCGGATTATACCGGCATCGATCCGTTGTTCGGGAGCCTCGGCGATTTCGACCGATTGCTGGCGGCCGCGCACCGACATGGGCTCAGATTGCTGCTCGATTTCGTGCCCAATCATTCGTCCGACCAGCATCCCTGGTTCGTCGAAAGCCGGTCCTCGCGCGCCAGCCCCAAGCGGGATTGGTATATCTGGCGCGATCCCGCGCCCGGGGGCGGCCCGCCCAACAACTGGATCAGCGATTTCGGCGGGTCGGCGTGGCAATGGGACGATGCCACCGGCCAATATTATTATCACGCGATGCTGCGCGAGCAGCCCGATCTCAACTGGCGCAATCCTGGCCTCAAGTCCGCCATGCTGGATGCGATGCGCTTCTGGTTTGACCGCGGCGTCGACGGTTTCCGCGTCGATATATTGTGGCACATGATCAAGGCGGCGGATTTCCGCGACAATCCCCCCAATCCGGATTGGAAGCCGGGCATGGCGGATATGCACAAGGTGCTTCAGCTCCATTCGACCGACCAGCCCGAGGTGTTCGCGATCGCCGCCGAGATGCGTGCACTCGCCGACAGCTATGGCGACAAGCTGCTGGTGGGGGAAATCTATCTGCCGGTCGAGCGCCTGATGGCTTATTATGGCAAAGCGGGCGAAGGCGTGCATCTACCCTTCAATTTCCAGTTGATCGACGCGCCCTGGCATGCGCGCGCGCTACACAAGATGGTCCAGGATTATGAGGCCGCCCTGCCGCCGGGCGGCTGGCCCAATTGGGTGCTGGGCAATCACGATCGCCCGCGTATCGCGACGCGCGTCGGGGAGGCCCAGGCGCGCGTCGCGGCGATGATGCTGCTGACGATGCGCGGTACGCCGACCATCTATTATGGCGATGAATTGGGCCTCGCCGACGTCGCGATTCCATCGACCAAGGTGCAGGATCCGCGCGAATTGCGCGAGCCCGGGCTCGGCTTCGGGCGCGATCCGGTGCGCACGCCGATGCCGTGGGACGCTTCGTCCCAAGCCGGCTTCACCACCGGCGATCCTTGGCTGCCGCTCAACCCCGACTGGCCGACCCGCAATGTCGCGGCCGAGGCCGCCGATCAGGGGTCGATGCTGGCATTATATCGCGCATTGCTGCGGCTCAGGCGCGCGCATCCGGCGCTCGCGATCGGAGAAATGCGGTCGATCGAGGCGGAAGGGGACGTGCTCGCTTACCAGCGGACGCATCGCGGCGAGCGGATCGTGGTGGCGCTCAATCTCAGCGGCGCACCGCAGCCTGTCGGCGGCCCGCCGGGACGGCTGCTGCTTTCGACCGCGGGCGGCTATGAGCCAGGCATGCTCGCACCCAACCAAGGCGTGATCCTGCTGGCGGACCCCGCCTGATGCGGATCGCCATGCTCGCGCCGATTTCGTGGCGCACGCCGCCCCGCCATTATGGTCCGTGGGAATTGGTCACCAGTCTGCTGACGGAGGCGCTGGTGGCGAAGGGCGTCGATGTCACGTTGTTCGCGACCGCCGATAGCGAGACCGCCGGCACGCTCGCGGCGGTGGTCCCGACCGGCTATTCGGAGGACGATAGCCTCGACGCCAAGGTGATGGAGATGCTCCATGTCTCCTACGCGTTCGAACGGGCAGGCGAGTTCGACCTGGTCCATAATCAGGCCGATTTCGTGCCGCTGACCTTTTCGCGGCTGGTGGACGTGCCGCAGGTGACGACGATCCACGGTTTCTCGAGCCCCAGGATCGTGCCGGTGTTCAAGCGCTATGAGGATCGCGTCCATTATGTCGCGATTTCGGACTCCGACCGCCATCCCGACCTGGCATATGCCGCGACGATCCATCACGGCATACGCATCGACGAGTTCCCGTTCGACGCGCAGGGCGGCGACGATCTGCTCTTCTTCGGCCGCATCCATCCCGACAAGGGCGCGGCCGAGGCGATCCAGGCGGCGCGCGCCACCGGCCACCGGCTGCGGATGGCGGGCATCATCCAGGACGAGGCTTATTATGCGCGCGAGGTCGAACCGCATATCGACGGCGAGCGCATCGTCTTCAACGGTCCGGTGGGCGGCGCCGCCCGCACGCATGCCTTGGGCCACGCCAAAGCGCTGCTCCACTTGATCGGCTTCGAGGAGCCGTTCGGCCTGTCGGTGATCGAGGCGATGGCGTGCGGCACGCCGGTGATCGCCTATAATCGCGGATCGATGCCCGAATTGATCGACGATGGCGTCACCGGCTTCCTGGTCGACACGTTCGAGGAGGCGGTCGCGGCGATCGCGCGGATCGGGGAGATCGACCGTGCGGCCTGCCGCCGCGCCGTAGATGCCCGCTTCACGGTAGAAGCCATGGCGAATAAATATCTTGCGCTCTATCGCCGCATATTGGGGTCTGGCAAAACAACCGAATAGGTTGAATTCAGCCGATTTCCTTCCGCCTCCGCTTGATTTGACGCCGCATCCCGATATCGTGATCGGCAGGGGGAAAGATGCGTCATTGTTTCGCGCCGCTTGCGGCGCTGCTGGCTTCGACAGGTGCGCTCGCCGCCGATCCGAAAGCGGACAAGCCGATCATCGGCCCGCCACCTGCGTGGGTCCGTCCCGTCAAATTGCAGACCGACACGAGCAAGCCGGACGGCAGCGCGGTCAAACTGTTACTGAATGATCAGCAGATCCATTTGCTGCCCAACGGCAGCGAAACCTATTCCGAAACGGCGGCCCGCGTACAGACCGCCCAAGGGCTCGCCGCGCTCGGAACGATCAGCCTTCCCTGGAAGCCCGATCAGGGCACGCTGACGGTGCACAAGATGCACGTGATCCGCGACGGCAAAGTGATCGACCTCCTGGCCGACAGCCATGGCTTCACCGTGTTGCGGCGGGAAAATGGCCTGGAATATGCGATGCTCGATGGCGTCCTCACCGCGGTGATCCAGCCCGAAGGACTGCAGGTTGGCGACGTCATCGACATGGCGATGACGGTGAAGACGGCCGAGCCCGCGCTCGGCGGCAATAGTGAAGGTTTCATCGTTCTGGGCCCGGCCGCCCATGTCCTGAAATACCGGATGCGTGTCCTCTGGGATGACAATCTGCCGGTGCGCTGGCGCGAAGGCGCAGGCTTGCCCCCGATCCATCCACGCAAGGCGAATGGCGTGACGGAGATCAGCCTGGCGCTCGACAATGTCGAGCCCACCGTCCCGCCGAAGGGCGCCCCTGCCCGCTTCGCGCTTGCCCGTAACGTCGAGATGACGACTTCAAAGTCGTGGAACCAGCTCTCGGAATTATTCGCGCCGCTCTACGTGAAGGCGGCGGCGCTCAAGGCGGATAGCGCGTTGAAGGCCGAGATCGCGTCGATCGCGTCCGCCTCCCCGGACCAGGTAAAGCGCGCCGAGGCGGCGCTAACGCTCGTCCAGGACAAGGTTCGTTACGTC
Organism: Sphingomonas sp.; assembly: GCA_035554515.1. GTDB lineage: Bacteria > Pseudomonadota > Alphaproteobacteria > Sphingomonadales > Sphingomonadaceae > Sphingomonas_I. The sequence continues at coordinate 7,543 of DATMIP010000404.1, forward strand.
TTCCTGGGAATGGACGACGGCGGCCTGGTGCCCGCGGACGCCGACGTGACCTGGCAACGCCGCTTTGCCGACTGCAAGGGCAAGACGGCTCTCCTGCTCGCATTGCTGCATGGGCTCGGAATCGAGGCGGAGCCCGCCATCGTCAGCACCACTCTCGGCGACGGTCTCGACCAGCGCATGCCGATGGCGGGATACTTCAATCATGTCATCGTGCGGGCAACGATCGGCGGAAAGATATTCTGGCTGGACGGAACACGCGTCGGCGACACGCGGCTTGCCGATATCCAGGTGCCAGACTTCCGTTTCGCGCTGCCGCTTCGAGCGCCCGGCGCGGTGCTCGAGCGGATGGAGGTACCCGTGCCGGCCAAGCCGCTCGACGAATATCTGCTCAAGATAGACATGACCGCCGGCGTTACCCGGCCTTTCCCTTTCCGTGTCGAGGAAATCAGCCGTGGTGACGATGCGCTCAGCATGCATTTGCGCCTCGAAGACATGACTCCCCAGGTGCGGCAGCAATCATTGCGCGAATATTTCGCCGGCCGTTATCCCGACGTGGAGCCCAAGAGCTATAGCGCCGCCTGGGATCCCGCGACCGGTGAGGAAAAGCTGGTAATGGATGGAATGGAAACCCACGACTGGCGCTGGGCGTATCAGCTCGATCATGCCGCCATTGGCTGGAAAGCGGATTTCACGCGCGCTGACGGGCCGGATCGCGAGGCGCCCTTCGCGGTTGA
>DATMIP010000405.1:0-5714 GCA_035554515.1 Sphingomonas sp.
CGCCCTGGTCTCGCTCCACGTCGACGGCTGCGACCCGCTGCACAAGGTCACGATCATCCCGCGCGGACGCGCCTTGGGCGTGACCTGGAACCTGCCGGAGCGCGACCGTTACTCGATGAGCATGAAGCAGATGAAGGCGCGGCTCGCGCTCTGCTTCGGCGGCCGCATCGCCGAGCAGCTGATTTACGGTGCCGACGAACTCAACACCGGTGCCTCCAACGACATCCAGCAGGCGACCGACATGGCGCGCTCGATGGTGATGGAATATGGCATGAGCGAGAAGCTCGGCTGGCTGCGCTATCGCGACAATCAGGACGAGGTGTTTCTGGGCCATTCGGTTTCGCGCAGCCAGACCGTTTCCGAGGAAACGGCGCGGATGATCGATCAGGAGGTTCGCCGCCTGGTTGAGGAAGGCGAGAATAGCGCGCGCACCGTGCTGACCGACAATCTGGACGAACTGCACCGCCTTGCGGCCGCCTTGCTCGAATATGAGACGCTGAATGGCGACGAGGCGAAACGGGCGATCAAGGGCGAGGATATCGGCCGCGAGGACCCGTCCAAGCGGACGCCGCTCGCGCAAGGTGCGGGAGGCTCCTCCATTCCCAAGAGCCGCCGGCCCGGCGGCTGGGGCGAACCGACGCCCGCCGGCGCCTGAGCCCCCACGTCGCGGGCCCGTGATCGATCGGCGTCCCGTGTGCCGATGAGGATGGGCGCGCGTTGCGAGAGGGTTCGGCCCGGGTGCTGAAACACCCCAATTGGACGCTGGCGACCTGCATCCTCGCCTCCAGCCTTGCCTTTATCGACGGATCGGTCGTCAACGTCGCGCTGCCTGCGATCGGCAGGAGCCTGCATGGCGATGCCGCCGGGCTGCAATGGACCGTCAACGCCTACACGCTGCCCTTGTCTGCCTTGCTGCTGATGGGCGGTGCGGCCGGGGACCATTTCGGCCGGCGGAGGCTGCTGATCGGCGGAATCGTCCTGTTCACGCTCGCGTCGGTCGTCTGCGCGCTTGCACCCGATCTCGACATGCTGCTGGCGGCGCGCGCGATCCAGGGCATCGGCGCGGCGATCCTGCTCCCCAACAGTCTCGCCATCCTGGGCGACGCCTTTTCGGGCGAGGCCAGGGGCCGCGCGATCGGGACATGGGCGGCCGCGAGCGCGATAGCCGGCGCGATCGGCCCGTCCTTTGGCGGCTGGATGATCGGATCGATCGGCTGGCGGCCGATTTTCCTGCTCAACGTCCCGATCGCCGCTGTCGCCATCGCCATAGCGCTGGCGGCAGTCAAGGAAAGCGGCGACGGCCAGCAGCCGCTCGACTGGCCGGGCGCGGCGCTGGCGACGGGCGCCTTGTTCGCCCTGACCTGGGCGTTGACTTTGTGGTCAAGCACGCATGCCATGGGCGCGCAATCGTGGATGGGACTGATCGGCGGAATCGTCCTGGTCGGCCTGTTCCTTTGGGTCGAGCATCGCCGGGGCGAGCGCGCGATGATGCCGCTCGGCCTGTTCGGATCGGCGGCGTTCGGCGGCCTGACGCTTACGACCTTCCTGCTTTATGCTGCATTGAGCGGACTGATCCTGCTGCTGCCTTATGTCCTCATCGTCGGCGGAGGCTACTCGCCGCTCAAGGCAGGGGCGGCGCTGCTGCCCTTTTCGATCGTGCTGGGCGGGGGATCGCGGCTAATGGGGCGGTTGGCGGAGAAGATCGGGCCGCGCTGGCCGCTGACGATCGGCCCGATCGTCGCTGGCGCCGGCTTCGTGCTGCTGGTGCGGGTCGATCCGCGCGCCAGCTATTGGACGAGCGTGCTGCCCGGGATGGCGGTGCTGGCGTTGGGGCTGGTCGGCGCGGTCGCCCCGCTGACCACCGCGGTGCTGGCATCGGTCAGCGACAAATATACCGGCACCGCATCGGGCTTCAACAGCGCGATCGCACGCACCGGCGGGCTGATCGCCACCGCTCTTGCCGGCGCGGTGATGGCGCAGACAGGCGACACGCTGATCTCGGCCTTCCACGGTGCGACGCTGATCGGTGCCGGCTTGGCGGTAGCGGCCGGCGTCACTGCGTTCGCGACGCTCCCCGCGACGCTGCAAAAATAGGCCAATTCGGCCTGTTCGGACAGTTGACAATATATCATAACAGGCACAATTTCCTGTCAGAGTGTGCCGCATGACGGACATCTCGGTCCGCCACGGCGCCCTTGAGTGAGAGGAGTGCGCCATGTCCTATTCGGACCAGACGGAACGCCGCAGCCCTGCCTCAATCGCCGCGGTCGTCGGCGTCCACATCGCGATCGGCTATGCGCTGATTAGCGGGCTTGCCTACAAGATCATTCACCTGCCGCCTGTAATCACCGAGGGCAGGATATTGCCCGAAGAGCCACCTCCACCGCCGAAACATGAGCTGACGCCGCCAAAGTCCAAGCCCACGACGAAGACGACCATCATCCCACCCGAACGTACCGTCGATCCGTCAAAAACGGTCGAGGTCCAGCCGTTGACGTTTCCCGAACCAACGTTTCCGACGATCGGCGGCGGGGGCACAACCGAGATTGTACCGCCGCCGCAGCCGAAGCCCGATCATTCCCGGTCTGTCAAAGCAGGTACCGATCGCGGGCGCTGGATAACGCCGGCCGACTATCCTTCGAGGGAATTACGCGAGGGTATTACGGGCACCGTCACGATCGCAACGCTGATCGGGACCAACGGGCGCGTACAATCGTGCGAGGTGGTCAAATCCAGCGGCAGCAAGGCGCTGGATGAGGTAACCTGCCGGCTTTACGCGAAACGGGCGCATTTCACCCCGGCATTGGACGCTGACGGCAATCCGATTGCAGCGCGCGGGACCGACCGGTTTCGCTGGGAGATCCCGGAATAGACCCAACACGGCGGGACTATTCTTCGGGATGGTCCCGCTGGAGTATGTCGAGCAACCCATCGACGGTGTAGGGCTTTTTCAGCAATTCAAAGCCGTGGCTGCCTTCCTCGGCAACCACATGGCTGTAGCCGGTGGTAAGCACTACCGGCAGGTCCGGCCAACGGCGGCGTACCTCCTGCGCCAGTTCGATGCCGTTCATTCCGGGCATTACAACGTCTGAAAAGACGAGGTCGAACGCGCCGGGGCGATTGGCAAGGACCTGCAGGGCCTGTTCAGCACCGGTGACCCAGGTCACGTCCTGGCCGAGTTCAACAAGCAGGCTGTTTGCGAACCGACCCACGGTCTCGTTATCCTCGACGAGGAGCACCGCGCGCCGTGCCGACGAGGGCTGGGCCGGGATCGTCACCGTAGCGGTCCCAGGCGCGGTGGCGGCATCGACCCGCGGGAGGTAAAGCGTGAACCGGGTCCCCGAACCGACCTTACTGCTGACGTCGATGTCTCCGCCCGATTGTTTGGCGAAGCCAAAGACCTGGCTCAGACCAAGTCCGGTGCCCTTATTGATGTCCTTGGTCGTGAAGAAAGGTTCGAAGATACGCGAGAGCGTATCTTCGTCGATACCGGTCCCGTTATCCTCCACCGAAACGGCAACGAACGGTCCCTCGACGGGAGCGTGCCCCCGCACCGCCGGTACGCAACCGACCTGCCGGGCCGTGAAACGCAACGTGCCCCCGGTCGGCATCGCGTCGCGAGCATTGATCGCCATATTGAGGATCGCGGTTTCGAACTGATTGGGATCGGCATCGACCGCTCCTACGTCGGCGTCGATCGCATAGCTGACCTGAATCGGGGAGCCGAGCGTGGTGTGGATGATCTGGCCCATACCCCCCAGTCGCGCCGCAATGTCGAAGCGTTCCGGCTTCAGCGGCTGGCGGCGGGCAAAAGCGAGCAATTGCCCGGTCAGCAATGCGGCGCGTTCCGCGGTATCCGCGATTGCCTGTACGTAACGTTCGCGCTTTTCGTCGGAAAGATCCTTCCGGGCCAGAATATCAGCCGAGGCGCGGATAACGGTCAGCAGATTGTTGAAATCGTGCGCGACGCCGCCCGTCAGCCGGCCGATCGCCTCCATCTTCTGCGCCTGTGCGAGAGCTTCCCGCGCTGCCTGCATTTCCTGCTGCGCCTTCCAGCGTTCGGTCAGATCGCGCGTGATCTTCGCAAAGCCGATCAGGCCGCCCTGCTCGTCATAGATCGGATCGATAAGCACGCTGGCGCGAAAGCGCGATCCGTCCTTGCGCACGCGCCACGCTTCGGTTTCGAATTTCCCCTCGGAGAGCGCGATCGCGAGTGCGCGCGCCGGCTCGCCCGCGGCGCGGTCCTCTTCCGTGTAGAAACGCGAGAAATGGCTGCCTACAATTTCGTCGGCGGTGTAGCCCTTGATCAGCGCGGCGCCGGCGTTCCAGTTGGTGACGTGCCCCTCGGGATCGAGCAGATAGATCGCGTAATCGCGCACACCCTGGATCAGGACGCGGAAGCGCTGCTCGCTCTCGCGCAAGGCCTGGGCGGCATCCAGCTTGTCGGTGATGTCGCGCGTGATCTTGGCATAGCCGATCAAGGTACCGCCCGGATCGCGCACGGGATCGATGACCACGCTGGTCCAGAAGCGGCTGCCATCCTTGCGGACGCGCCAGCCTTCCTGTTCGAACTTTCCTTCCTCAGCGGCGGTACGGAGCGCCCGCGCGGGCAACCCCGAGGCGCGATCCTCGGGCGTGTAGAAGACGCTGAAATGCTGTCCGATGATTTCCTCGGCGCTGTACCCCTTGAAGCGCTGCGCGCCGCGGTTCCAGCTGGCCACGTGGCCCTCCGGATCGAGCAGGTAGATGGCGTAGTCGGTCACGGCATCGACGAGCAGTTCGAACCGGCGGTCGCCGCCCAACCCGATACCCTCGTCCGGCGCTTTCGCGGTTATTGGGTCCATGATTCGCCGCCTCTAGTGGGCGTGATGACAAAGCGCCAGCATTTCCACGACTTAGCCGGACGTCCCTTATCCACTACCCATGTAGAACAGAAAGGCAATGAACAGGGAAGAGGTTATGGCCGTTTCAATCAGCAGCGCAAAAGTCCGCCACCCTGCTCCAAATCGGCCAAGGCCGTAGGTGCCCTTGAGCTGACGATACATATGGAAGGGGGGAATGAAGATGGCAGCGAGCGCGATCAGCGCCGACGGCAGCCCGATCCAGCCCAGCAACGTCAGCGCGACAACGCCAAGCGACATGAAACTGAGCGAATAGATCGAAAAAATGGCGTGATCATAAGGCCCGACATCGCGCCGGAACGCGAACAATAGCCAGATGAAGGGCAGCGAGATCGGGATCAGAGCCCAGCCATATTTATAGCCGTAGGTCTTGACCTTGTAGAGTGTCAGATCGGGATTGGCGGACATATGCGCGGCGCCGTTATCGATCCACGCCCAGCCGGTATCGAGGTGGACGGGCTTGAGATCGCCGGTCTTCACCTGCTCGGCACCCCCGCCGCTCCGGACGGCCTCGCGCATTGCGTCGATCTTGTCATTCAGCGCGTCGATCCGGTCATCGAGCGCCTGACGCTCGCTGGCATTGACGGTGCGCACACGCTGCGCCTTCAACTCGGCGAGCTGGTTATTGTCCTGCGCGAGGCTGGTCAAAAGGCCGACCGACGGCTGATGGCCACCCGCCGCGATATTTGAGACGACCGCGAACATCAGGAAGACCGAGAACAGGAACAACGCCATTGGCGACACGAACTTGGCGCGTTCGCCATCGATATAGCGGCGCGTCAGCCGGCCCGGATGCCAGGCGAGCAGCGGCAA
>DATMIP010000406.1:0-2301 GCA_035554515.1 Sphingomonas sp.
GGAAGGCCGATCGACGACGCGCGATTCTGGAAGTCGCCGAGCGTTCGTTCAGGGAGCGTGGCTTCGCGGATACATCGATGTCCACAATAGCTGCCGAGCTTGGCGGTTCCAAGACAACCTTGTGGAGCTACTTTCCATCCAAGGACGATTTGTTCGGGGCGGTGATAGATTCGAAGATTGAAAGTTTTCGGGCGGAGCTCGACACGGCACTCATCCCGACGAGCGACACCGCGGCGGCGCTTTCCCGCTTCGGCCATGTTCTTCTGGACAAGATACTCTCTCCGCAATCGATCGCCCTGCATCGCCTGATTGTGGGCGAAGCCGAACGCTTTCCGACGATGGGTGAAGCCTTTGCGACGCGCGGGCCGGATCGGGTCCGCGCGCGCCTCTGCCAATATGTCGAAGATGAAATGGCAACCGGACGATTGCGCAAGGGCGATCCGCTCCTGGCCGCGCGCCAGTTTATCGCCTTGCTGCAGGCGGGCTGCTATCTCGACCGGTTATGGCGGCCCGCGTGCGCGCCGAACACCGATATCGCCCGTGACGTCGCCGCTGCGGTGGACACCTTCATGCAAGCCTGGGGTCCGCCCCGGCGATGACTGCACCGCGCTGGACCGCGCTCCTCCTTGCCGGTCAACGTCCGGGTATGGATCCGCTGGCGGAGGCGTTCGGTCAGCAGCATAAGGCGCTTATCCCGATAGCCGGCGAAGCGATGTTGTCGCGGGTTGCCCGCACGCTGCTTGCGAGCCCGTCGATCGGCAACGTCCTGATCATTGCACAGGCGCCGGACATCCTGCTGGTTGGCGACTGCGCCTGGCTGGCGAGCGAAGCGCGGGTTTCCACGGCCGCCTCGGTCGATGGCATTGCGGTCAGCGTCGGCACATTCGCAGGCTCCGCGGCGGCGAAATGGCCGGTGCTGGTGACGACCGCGGACCATCCATTGCTCACCACAGCCATGATCGAGGTTATGATCGCGGGCGTGAAGGGCGCGGATGTGGCTGTTGGCGTTGTGTCGGCCAGGACATTGCTGGCGGCCTATCCGCACAATCGCCGCACCTGGCTCAAATTCGGTGGCGGCCGCTGGACGGGTGCGAACCTGTTCGCGCTCACGTCCGATCGCGCTCGTCCGGCTGTGGCCGCCTGGAGCGAAGTCGAACGGGACCGCAAAAAGGCGGTCAAACTGCTGTGGCATTTCGGACCGGTGCTTGCGCTGCGAGCGATTACCGGGACGATTACGCTCGATCGCGCGCTCGCGGTGGCGGGACGGCGGTTGGGGTTGGTCGCGAGGTCGGTCCCCTTGGCGTTCGCGGAGGCCGGTATCGACGTCGACAAGCCGGGTGACCACGCGCTGGCCGAACGGATATTGGAAGCGCGCGGCGACCGCGATCGGCCGGGGTGATACGTGCCGGCAAGGCTTATACCGGTAGCTTGTCGGCCCTGCCGGCGGCGATACGGCGGCCATAATGATGCCAGGCGAAAATGGCCGCCGCACCGCGGTGCGGGCGCCATTTTTCTGCGGCCGCGCGGACCGCTTTCTCGGACGGCCGTTGCGGCAGGCCCAGTAACTGACCGACCTCTTCCTGGACCGCGAGATCGCCCGCCGGCCAGATGTCGCCACGTCCTTCGGCGAAGAGGAGGTAGATTTCCGCCGACCAGCGGCCGACGCCCTTGATTCGGGTGAGCAAGGCTATTGCCTCTTCATCATCTTCCGGCAGGTCGAGCAGGTCGAGCTCGCGGTTCGTGATCAGCTCCGCCAGGCTTTTGACATATACGATCTTCTGGCGCGAGAGACCCGCGGCACGCAGCATATCGCCCGGCGTCGCCGCCAGCGCGACCGGATCGAGGCCGACGCCGACGGCCTCCTCCAGCCGCGCCCAGATGGCGTTCGCGGCCGCCACGCTTACCTGCTGGCCGATGATCGTGCGCAGCAGCGTCTGGTGGCCCCGGTCGCGGACGCGCGGCTCGGGATAGCCATGTCGCGCCAGCCCTGCCGCGATCGCGGGTTCGATCCCGGCGAGCGCGTCCAGGCTGTGCTTCAACTGTTTGGCGCTGAGGCCCATGATCATCCTCTCCGATTGCGTCGGCGTTCGCGGCACGACATAGGGGACGCCGTCATCACTTCTTGAAAGGTTCGATAATGCCCAAGCTGATCGTCGTCACCCGCGAAGGCGAGCAGCGCGAGATAGAAGGCGAAGCCGGCTTGTCCGTTATGGAGGTGATCCGCGATGCGGGCATCGACGAATTGCTCGCCTTGTGCGGCGGCTGCTGTTCCTGCGCGACCTGCCACGTCCATGTCGATCC
>DATMIP010000407.1:0-9121 GCA_035554515.1 Sphingomonas sp.
GCACAGAACGACTACAGGACGGGAGTTTATCACCTCGAGCCATCCCGGGATCAGTTCACGCTGCCCTCACTGAAAATCGAATATGTCGCACCACAATTCACGGTGATTTCGAATACATCCTATTTCGATCGCAAGCAGCAGCAGCAATTCAGCTATACGACGTATCAGTCCTATTTGCGTACCGGAGACCCGTTTGGCGTATTTTCCAATAAAAACCCCGAAAATTCCGATATCAAGCTGAACACCAGACAGAAAAATTTCGTCCAGGAGGTGCGGGCATTTTCGACCGGTGCCGGACTCATTGGCTGGACAGCGGGCTTCTATTATTCCAAAACCAAACAGGGCTTCACGAATTTTACGGAATCTGGCCGTACCCCAGGCGTGCTGAGCGGTGGGCTCCCGCAGTATCTTGGGCGATACAGCTATTTCGAGGCCAGTAACGCCGATGATGAGCAGATAGCCGGTTATGCGAATATTGATATCAAACCGACCAGCGCGTTCAAGGTTTCGCTATCGGCACGCTACACGCATAACAAGTTTGCTTTCGACGATACTACCGATGGACCGATCGTCGGGAATGTGCGCGATTTTGTGAGCGCGACGGCAAGCGAGAATGCCTTTGCGCCGAAATTCACTGCCACATGGCAGGCCACCTCCACGAATATGGTCTATGCGACGGCAAGCAAGGGCTTCCGCCCAGGTGGGGCACAGCCCCTCGTGCCCGTCGAATTCTGTGGAAGCGACCTGGCGAAGCTCGGCCTTTCCGTCAGCCCGAGATCCTACCAGTCGGATACGCTCTGGAACTATGAAATCGGCACCAAGAACCGCCTGCTCGGGGGCCGGCTGTCGATCGATGCTTCGGCATATCATTTGAAGTGGGACAATATTCAGTCGTCGATAAACCTGCCGACATGCAACCTGAACTTTGTCGGAAACTTGGGGAGCGCAACCGGCAACGGCACGGAGATATCATTTTCGGTGGTGCCAATCACCGGCGTCCAGCTGGGGGCAAACCTCGCCTACACGCACATCTCCTACGATAAGACGATATTGTCCGCCACCGCCCAACCCTTCGTGTCGAAGGGCCAGCGATTCGGCGGGCCGCTGTGGAGCGGTTCGGTTTTTGGCCAGATCGAACGGGAAGTTGATCCGGGAATCACTGGCTATATGCGCGCGGATTACAGCTTCGCCACCAAGAAGACGGCGGCAGACGCTCCGGGTAATTTCAGCTACGATCCGGATCTTCCGGCATTGCCCAATACGAACTTCATATCCGTTCGGGCCGGTGTCCGCTTCGACGACATCGATATTTCCCTATTCATCGACAATCTAACCAATTCCCGGGACCTGATCGCCCGGAACCACGATGGATTTGGCGCGCCGCTTTACTATCTTCAAACGTTCCGGCCACGAACCGTCGGATTGACTTTCCAGTTCCGCCATTGAGGTTGGGCCGATCTGCATACGCGTAACCGTGCAGGTCGGCCGCCGCCCACTTGATTCCACAGTTTGACGGCACGTTATCCGCCATATGGTCATGCCCGGCCAAATGCCGGGATGCTTTAACGGCGGATCTTGCCGCCCGCAGTTTCATAGGCCTTCAGAAGAAGTGGCTCCATGATCGAATAACCATCCCGATTGGGATGCACTCCTTCATTGGCATATCGATGATCAAAGGCCCCGCTCGCGTCCGCGAGCGGCCGGAAATAGTCGACGAACACGAGGTTGCGACGCTCCGCGATGCTCTTCAAATCGGCGTTGATGCGGCGGACATTCGGCCGGGGGTCGAAGTCCGGTCTGGGCAGGATCTTCGTGATCGGGGGGATCGCGGCCAGAATGACCGTAATGCCGTTCGCCTGCGCGATATCGATCATCGCGTTGATATTATTTATATAGTCCTGCTCGAGGCTGGGGCCGGTGGCGCCACCAATGTCGTTAGTCCCGGCCATGATGTGAACGAAGCGCGGATGCAGGGCGACGACATCGGCGTAGAAGCGGGCGAGCATCTGCGGGCTGCTCTGGCCGCTGATCCCGCGTCCGACGAAGCCGTGCGCGAAAAAGTCGGGATGCGCCGAGACCCAATTTTCGGTAATGGAATCCCCCATCAGAATCATGTCGGGTCGTGAACCGCCGGCCAATAATTCGGCATTGGCGGCGCGGTAGCGGCAGAGGTACGGCCAATCCTTTGATTGCCTCTCTGCCAGGGCGGCCATGAATTTCTTGAAGGCCTCGCCCTGAAACCCGCCCGGCGGCAGGTCCATCTTGAAGTTGGGATCCGGCCGAAGCGCATTCTCGCGCATTCTGATCATCTCCGGAGTATCATTCGCCAACGGCGGGCAAATGAGCTCGGTACCGTCGAGCGACGCCGCGTGCGCGCCGGCTGCCGTAGCGGGCGCCGGCTGGGCGCAGGCCTCGCCACTTGCCAACAGCAGGGCCGCAAGCGCGGCGAGCCGCACTCTGCGTGATCCGTTCCGTTGGATGGGGCACCGCGCCCGGTCGCCAATTCCTGCCATCATGATCGATCCTTCCCACTCAAAATCTGTTCTGGGCCGCCTAGGCCGATGCGGACAGGGTATCAGCGCCTCGAGTAATGCCGGAAATCCGGCATTACTGCGGCAGATGTGCCGGTCAGGGCCATGTTTCCCCTGTCTCGAATCAGGTCTGTCCGACGATCGCCCGTTAGCGGCCAACCACAATAAGAGGCGCCGTGCCGCCCGAATTCAAGCATAATATGCAATCGATTGCCTCTGACTTCTGCGGGTGGACGCGCTTCCCGTCAAAGAGGCTCTCCGATCGTCGCCAACATGCCCGGCTCAGGATTTGAGGTGCCGGGTCGGGAGCGGGCTGTCGCGCATGAGCTCACCCATCATCGGGGAAGTACCAACAACGCCGGCGAAGCCCTCGGAGCCTCAGTCATGGCGCCCGAGGCCGATCCACGAGCCGTTGAGCGCACAGCCAAATCAGCCGCCCGCCAGCAACCTTACCGGACCGATCAGGCCGGAACGTCGCAAAGGGGTGTTTGGGCCATAGACCTGGTGCGACGTGAAGGTCACTTTGCTCGCCCCTGGCTGAAGGTCGCCAACGATACGATTGCGCCATAAATTGGCTACGCGCACCTCCAGCTGGTTCTCGCCGCGGCGGAGGGCGGTGGCGATCTCGACCCGGTAGGGCACTTTCCACACCGTGCCCATGCTCCGACCGTTCACGAACACCTCCGCGAGATCCCCGACTTCGCCGAGATCGAGCAGAACCGGGCCGCGCCGCACCGCGCTGTGCGCCAGCCTGAATGCAGTCCGATAAGCAGCCACGCCGGAGAAATATCTGATCCCGGGGTCCGGGTGCGAGTCGAGAGGTTGCAGCGCGGCAAGGACAATGCCCGGAGGAGCGCCCCGGCCGGGCTGGAAACCGACGGTCCATGGCCCAGCCAGATCGGCCACCGGCCTGAAGGCCGGCCGCGCGATGGTCATTGCGGCTGCGGGTGCCCGCCTGCGGAACACGACGAAGATAGCATCCTCGGGCAGCAGTTCCAGCGGCACGATCGTTATGTCGCCTTCGATACGGTAACTGACCGCTTCGGTCAGCCCCGCGTCCGCGCGCCAGATCTCCGCGGCCTTGCCGGTCACGCGAAAGCACCCGTCGAACCGCTCTGGCCGGTTCTTGCGATTATTGATGAAGTAGAGATCACCGTCCCGAAGGCGCCTATGCACAAAGCGAATCTCGGCGTCGGACGCCGCGCCGCGAGGCTCGAAGTCGGGCCGGACTTCGAGCATGGCGAGGCCAGCCTCCACATCGGACGTAGGAACCTGCCGGCCTCCTCCAGCTGCGTCCGGCGACCAGAGGCGCGCCACCAGGGCGGCGAACTCAGCCGGGTCGTCACCAAGGCTCGGCGAGCTGACCGGTGGAAGACCAATGAGCGGCACGCCCCCGCGTACGAGCTCAGCGAGCTTGCGCAGAACGGGCACCGTCATTCGCCGGCTCGTGCCCCCCAGATAGATGGCCCGATACCGTGCGCCGCCAGGCATGACCATGTCTCCGCCGTCAGCCTTGGCGAGCGTGAGGAGCGCATGCGCGCCCACAAAGTCGAAGCCATGACGTCTCGGTGCGTCAGCCACCGGTGAGAGCTGATACAGCGCCGTGGGGGATGCCTCCTCGCCGTAGAAATATGCTATGTCGGCCACGTCCCGGCCCTGCTGCAGCAGGAAGCTGGTGCGGGCCATATAATCGATCCACGGCCGCGCCATCTCCGCCCAGGTCTCGTGACGTGTGAAGGCTTGTCCGAAGATCATGAGCGAAAGACCGGGCTGCCGGTCGTCTCGCGGCTGGTGTGGGGAGGTGTGGATCACGATACGGTTGACGCCGAGCGCGAATTCCAGGTCGACTACCCGTTTCAGGTCGGAAGGGGCGTCTCCCCACAGGGCTCCGATCGACGTCATGGATTCCGCTGCCGCCATCTCGCGCCCATAAACATGTGCCACGGACGCGGCGCCCTTGATGTCCGCGAGCAGCGTCGCCCGCGGCCCGGACTGGTCGCGTTGCCAGCTCCAGAGGGCGCCCATGGGAATATCGGCGAATCTGCGCATTTCGAGATCGTCGCCGAGCACCGGGCGCCCCGCTTCGAGGGCCTCCGCGTACACGGACAGGCCCTTCTCATGTGCGACCGACGCTATCGTACCATAATGCTCGCTCGCCATGAGATCAGCGAGGGTTCGTCGATAATCGTAGAGGAAAGCGTCGCTGCGCGTTCTTGATCCGACGATTTCCCCGGTCAATGTGGGCAGCCACGGGACGGGATCATAACCGCGCAGACGCCGAAAATGTTCGATGAGTCGCGGCGTCCAGTTGGATCCGCCCACTTCGGTGCTGTCGACGATCAGGGCCTGCAGTCCTGGCGATCCGAAAAGGCCCGGTGCGATAGTCTCGGCATAGTTACCCAGATAGGTCTCAAGATAGTCGCGGACGGCCTCGGAATCATATTTGTCCACCTCCAGACCGGTGGCCTCCGGCGGGGCCGGGTGATTGTGGGCGCCGGTCAGCGCATAACCCATGCGCAGCACCTTCCACCGGCCACCCGGCGGCGGGGTCCAGTCAAGTCTGCCGCCGCGAAAGCGCGAGGTGAGATCGATTACCATGTCCGGATCAATGCCCGAAACATCCGGTCCGGCCTCGGCGTCGAGTTCGTAATAGTCGCGGACCGTGGAATATCCCGCCTTGACCTCGAACGCGTTGATCCGCGCATCCGGCGATAGCCGCAGCCTGGCTATCGTGATTCGGCCCGGAGGCCGGCCACCGGCGGCGCCCGCCGGCCCGGCCATCCGCACCCGAAACCAGCGGGCGGTGACCTGTGCGAAACTGCAGGTCGTGGGCGCTGCCGATACCGGGAAGTCGGTTATCCGGCGCCAGGCCCGTCCGTCGTCGCTTGCCTCCAGGATCGGCTGGAGAGCAGCGCCGAAGAGGACGCTGAAGGCACCGGGTGCATAAAATTCCAGCGACCGAAAGGTCTGCGGCGTTTCGTACCGCAATAGGATGGAATTGGATTCGGAAACCCCGCCGTCGAGTTCGACAAAGGTCTCGAACCCTTCATCCGCGAGCGCGTCGCCCTGGAAGAACTTGCCGTCGCCGGTGAAATAGCGGGGCCGCGATGGCGCAGGGGGCGAGGGGCCGCCCAGCGGGTAGGCGATGACGAGGCTATCCCGATAGAAATCGGGGGTCGCGGGAGGGGCCGCGCCCAGCTGAGGCGCCTCGACCTTCAGGGTCTGGAACGCGCCCGCTACGCCCGGTGGGGTCGGCAGCGTTCCGCGGAAACGCCTGCCGCCGGCGAGTACCGCCTCACTCCACACGACCTTCTTCATCGCATTGTCCGGCGTGACCCAGGGCCCGCCCGTCAGGCTCCAGCCCGCCGAAGCGGCCACGCCCATTTCCATCCCGAGCTCGGCCGCGCGTTGGACGCCGAAGCGAAAGGCATCTCTCCACTCAGGCGACATATAGACGAGGCGCCGGTCCACGATCTGCGGCGTGGCAAGGGCGACGTCGAAGGCGTGGACACCGCCTATGCCAATTCGGTGCATCCACTGCAGGTCCTTGGCAATGCCATCCTGGGTGACGTTGCCGTTCATCCAGTGCCACCAGGCCCGCGGGCGGGCGCTCGCGGGAGGGCGCGCAAAGCCCGCTTCCAGGCTGAGAATGGTCTCCGGGTCCCCTCCCTCCGCACGCGGGAGACCTCGCCCGAACCCGGGCCGGCCGAGCATCGTGCCGGCCAGGAGGCCGCCTGCCAGCACCGCCCGTCGCCCGGGGCCGTTACGCGTTCCGGTCATGATTTCTCCCCGCAAGCCCGCTCAATTCCGCGACGCGTCGGGCGGGGCACGACTCAGGAGCGAGTGTCATACCGCCTCCCTCGGGAAAGCCAGTCCTCCAGCTGGGGGCCGGCCGCATGGCATTGTCGGGCGAGAGGATCGGGTACTTTCCTCTATACCCCTTACACCGGCTGCGCGAGTTCGACGCCTTCGCCGCGCCGGTCCAGGCCGGCGCGGCCAGCCCGCCATCACTTAGCCAGGTGCGCTTTGAAGAAATTCACCATGATATCATAGGCGTCCCGTGATTCAGGGATCTCGGAATTGTAGAAGAAGCCGTGGACCATGCCGTCCCACGCATGAAACTGGCTCTCCACCCCTGCCTTTGTGAGCCGATTGTGCGAATCGAGGGCGGCGCTGAACTCGAAGGCACGCCCTCCTGTTATGAACAGCGTCGGGGGGAACTTCGCCAGGAGGGCAGGCGAAGATTGTGGAAAGGCCAGCGGATCATCGGCTCGCGCCGTGCTCAGATAGCTTGGGCCCGGCGGAGCTCGCCGATCCGGCGCCGAAGGTGGAGCGGCCATCGGCAGCATGCCGTTCAACGGAAACGCCAGCGCCGCAGAATCGCCGACGACCATCTGGCCGAGCGACGCACAGAAAACCCCGATCGCTGCGGGGTTGGGCAGGTTATGCGACTGGAACCAGGCGATCGATTCGGCCGCCAGCATGCCCCCTGCCGAACAGCCGTAGAGAGCGATCCGCGACGGATCATAGGTCTTAAGAACCTCCCGATAGACTGCGGCCACGTCCTCGCTTCCGGCGGGGAAGGTATATTCCGGGCCCATCCGATAATCGATCGAGATGACCTTGATCCGCATGAGGGCTGCGAGCGGCACCGATTCGACCAGCGACGCTGTCCGCCCACCGGTGGTGAAACCGCCGCCATGGACGTTGAGCAAGACGCGGTTGCGGTTTTCCGGTGCGATGCCGCCGGTCGGGGTTATGACGTCGGTCACGATCCCGCCGATGCGCTGCTCCTCGATCTTGACATCATAGCGGCGCCTCATTGGCTCGAGGAAGCCGAGCATGATCTTATCCTGATGCGCACGCTCGGCCTTGATATCGCCCCCGGGCCCCGGCCCTCCGGCGAACGGCTTGTCGACGATCAGATGGCGCAGATATTCCGCGCCCTCCGGGCTCAGCAGATTCGAGATCGGGACGCTGGTCCCATCAAGAACGACCGTGCCGTTCGCGGCTACCATTTGTCGGGCCGCCGCCGGAGGGCTCGGCTGTCCGGCGACAGGCGAGGAAATTAGCGCCGACGATAATAGCCCGATCGCCGCCAGGATTTTCGCCCGGCCCTTGCCCAATGTGGATGCCATTCGTTTCTCTCCCTCTGTTCATTGTCGGTTACTTCGGCCCCCGGGCATCCGCGGTTTTGCCGGCCAGTTCGAGCAATCCGTCCACGATCGCGGATTCAGCGCATCCCGGCTTCAGGCGTGACGAGAGCACCTCGAAGGTATTGAACCCGAAGGCCGCATCATTGGGGATATAGCCCGAAGCGGCCATGCCGTTCGTCAGGGTCGCCATCATGCTGTTTTTGTACGGCGATTCGCGCTTGAAACGCTGGCCGATCAGATTGAATACTTCCGCGTCGACGCCGCCGATCACCGTGTCGCCTATCCTGAGCAGGCTGAGGCGGATCGAGATCGGATCGGCATCCACATAGGCGCCCGGATAGCCGGCCCTCCCGGTATCGGTCCGGCGGCGCCCGGGGCAGCTTATCGTGGTTTGCGCGCCGGAAATCGTCACGGACGTGGTCGGCCGCTCGAGGCCCGATCGCGTCACGTGCAGCACCTCCTCGCCGAGCATCTGCCCCATGGAAAGGATCATCCGCTTCTGTTGGTTCATCAGCTTGGCGACCTGGGGATTGTTCCGATCGAGCCCTTGGCCACCCGGCGGCATCGCATTGCTGATATCCTCGCCGCGTCTCGCATAATCGCGAACCCGGATTTCGCGCAGATCATAGGTCTGCTGGAAATAGACGGGATTCTGATCGCCGGCTGCGCCGGTCGACCAGACCGCGACCATATCACTGCCAAGAGATTCCTCGATATAGGCCGACGCTGCCCCAGGAATGTCGCCGCTGACAAGATCGAGCGTCCCCGTGACCACCCCGTGGACGGCATAATTGTAATAGATGGCGATGGGTTCGCCCGTCAGGCTTTCGAAGCGGACGACGGCGACGGTTTTGTCCGAAGGGCCGTCATAATTGGGCCCTTCCCACCAGCGATGGGTCACGGGATCGATCAGATTCCGGTTAACATTGATATAGGAAACGCCGACGCCATAGGCCATCCGGGCCGGCCTGGATGCGCGCCGGGCCTGCCGAACGGCATCGAAGACATTGTTTTCGAACGCCTTTCCCCGAAGAAACGCGCTGTGCGTATGGGTAGCCGTCAGCAGGAGCTGCTTGACCGGAATGCCGAGTTCGCGTTCGACACGCGCACCTACGTTCGACCAGATTTCGGACGGAACAACCACGGAATCGACCGTCACCAGGGCCGCCCGCGTGCTGCCATCGTCAATGACAATTGCGCGCACGTAGACCGGATCCAGCACCCCGAGATTGCCCTTGGGCAGCTGGTCTGCGGGTGGGGTTACCTCGATCCTGGCCGCCCCCACCCTCAATACCGGCGAGGGCGCGGCCGAAGCGGACGTGGCAACGGCAAACAATGTTGCGGCCAGCGCAAGGAGGCAGGTCCTCATGATTCCGCACCCCGCGGCCTCACTGGAGGAAGATGCGGTCGCAGCCGCGTTTTCCTGTTTGATCC
>DATMIP010000408.1:0-14718 GCA_035554515.1 Sphingomonas sp.
TCGCCTCCGGCAGCGGATGTCCCTGCGCCTTATATGCCGCCCCACCGACCGGCGCTTCCTCGAACGTCAGCCGATCGCCGCACATCGCATCCAGCACGCGCCGCGCCTCGGCCACGACCTCGGGGCCGATCCCGTCCCCGGGCAGCAGAGCGATCAGCATATTTGGTGTCTCCTCGTTCGGGCGCGCTCATAACCGCGGATTGCCCGGTCGCCTAGCATGTCGCCCAAGCGGGGGCCGGGGCGGTAACGGCTACCGCGCCCGCCACCACCTGCGCGCCGCGATCGCAAGCCCGCCGATCGTGCCGACACCGACCAATCCCGCGCAGACGATGAAGCCCGCAACCCACAGCGCCGACACCACCAGCATCAGCATGAAATCGCTGATCGCAAGGACGCCGCCCAGCATCGCTCAATCCGGCCGCACGAATTCGGCGACGATCTTCGCTCCGTCGGGCAGGAGCGTGCCGCCCGCATGCTCGGTGCAGGCCCGTTCCGCTTCCTCGGCGGTCGGGTAGATTGCGATCGTCTTCCATCCGATCAACCGGCTCGCCTGCGCGACATACCAGTCTCGATAGCCACGTCCCGAAAACACGGCTTCGATCATATTTTTTCGCTGGAGGATCACGCGATACTTCTTGGCCATATCTACTCCGCCGCCAGCAACGTCTCCGCCCCGCCCAGATCGACCGATACCAGCCGGCTGACGCCGCGCTCGATCATCGTCACGCCGAACAGGCGGTGCATCCGGCTCATCGTCACCGCATTGTGCGTGACGACAAGATAGCGCGTTTCCGTCTCCTGCGTCATCTTTTCCAAAAGGTCGCAAAAGCGTTCGATATTGGCGTCATCGAGCGGCGCGTCGACCTCGTCGAGCACGCAAATTGGTGCCGGGTTCGTCAAGAACAGCCCGAAAATGAGCGCCACTGCGGTCAAAGCCTGCTCGCCACCCGACAGCAAAGTCAGGCTTCCAAGCCTTTTTCCGGGCGGCTGCGCCATGATTTCGAGCCCCGCTTCGAGCGGATCGTCGCTGTCAATCAGCGCCAAATGCGCCTCTCCGCCAGCGAAAAGTGTCGAAAAAAGGCGACGGAAATGCTGATCCACCGCCTCGAACGCGGCGAGCAGGCGCTGCCGGCCCTCGCGATTGAGACTGCCGATCGAGCCACGCAGGCGGTTGACCGCCTGGTATAATTCGTCGCGTTCGGCGGCATTGCTGTTCCGCGAACCTTCGAGTTCGGCCAATTCGCTTTCAGCGACAAGATTGACCGGGCCAAGCCGTTCGCGATCGGCCATCAGCCGGTCGTGCCGCGCGGCTTCGTCGGCAGCCGGCGCGAGGCTCGCCGAGTCGAACGCGATGCGCTCGGGAAGCGTCGCCGCCGGACAATCGAACCGTTCGCCCGAAAGCTGCGACAATTCCGCGCGGCGACTTTCCTGATGCTCCGCACGCGCCTGCGCTCCCGCGCGTGCTTCACGGGACGCAGCGAGCGTCTCGCCGACGGCTGCGACGACGCCTTCGATCCGCCGCAGATCGGCTTCGCAGGTGCCTTCGGCCTCGCGGGCGGCACGCGCGCCGGATTCGGCGGCATCGGCCTCGCGGGCGAGCACCGTCAGCGCCTGCTCTATTTCGGCCGGCCGATGGGCGAGTTCTGCGCGCTCGGTGGCGATCGCCTCCCCGCGCCTGGCCATTTCACCGATCCGCCGCGCAGCATCGCCCGCGCGCGACTTCCAGCCTTTTGCTTCAGCGCGCGCCGCCTGTAGCCGCCGCCCGTCATGTTCGATCGTCTGGGCGAGCGCGAGCGAGCGTCCGCGCGCCTCGGCCAGCCGCGCGCGCCTGGCCTCCGCAACCGCCGCGAGCCGCTCCACCTCGGCGCGCGTTTCGGCACCATCGGGGAGCGCCGCGCGCGCAGTTTCGGCCGCCTGCTCGGCCGCGATGGCGTCTTTCTGCTCCTGGTCCGCGCTCGTGCGCCGTTGGTCGAGTGCGGCGGCGGCGGCGGCACGCCGCTCGATGGCGGCGGCTGCGACGTCCTCGTCACGCCGCGCGCCACGAAGGGTCTGCTCGGCCGCGGCGATGTCGGCTCGGGCGCGATCGATTGCGCCGCGCGCTTCCTGCTGCGCCTGCGCGGCAGCGTCGAGTGCGCCGCGCGCCGCATCCACCGCGGCGCGTGCTCCAGGCAATATGGCGGCCAGCTCGGCCTGACGGTTGGCGCGAATCAGCCGCTCGGCAGCGGCGGCGCCCACGTCACGCGCATAATAGCCATCCCAGCGGCGCATCTGGCCGTCGCGCGTGACGATCCGCTGCCCGGCCGCAAGCACCTGTCCCTCGTCCTTCTCGACCACGCCGACCTGCGCCAGCCGACGCGCCAGCGCTGTGCCGCCCTCTACCTGCGGCGCGAGCGGCACGACGCCGGCAGGCAGAGAGGGATCGTCCCCGCTCACCTCGGAGCCTGCCCAGCCACGCGCCCCATCACGACCGATCGGCGCGTCAAGATCGTCGCCTAGCGCCGCCGCGAGCGCCCGCTCATACCCAGGCGCGACCCGCAACGCGGCCAGAGCGCGGTCGCCCTTGGCCTGCGCCAAGGCCTGTGCGAGTGCCCGCTCCTCGCTTTCGAGCCCCGCGAGCGCGGCGCGCGCGGCAGCGCTGGCGCTTTCGGCCGCGTCGCGCGCGGCGGCGGCTTCATCGCGCTTCGCTTCAGCCGCCTCCAGCACCTGCGCGAGGGCATCAAGCCGCATCTCGCTCGCGCGATGTGCGGTGCGTGCGGCGTCCAGCGCGGCGGCAAGTTCGGCTTCCCCGCCCAGCGCCGCATATTCGCGATCGATCCGCATCATCTCGGCATCGGCGCGTGCACGCCGCTGGCGCGCGCCGGCAAGCGCGGTCTCCGCTATGCGTGCGTCGGCCTGCTCGGCGGCCGCGCGCGCCAACGCCTGGGCCGAGGCGACTTCGGCATCGCGCGCGGCGCGCTCCGCCTCGACCACTGCGTGATCCAAACTGGCGCGTTGCGCCTCGCCGGCGGCCAGGCTGCGCGCCAGCCCCTGCTCCTCCTCGCCCAGCCTTTCGATCGCAGCGGCGGCGTCGATCGCGAGCGTGTCCTCGCGCGTTCGGTCCTGCACCAATGTGTCCGCCTGCACCACGAGATCGCCGATCCGGCGCTCGACCGCAACCTTCTCGGCGCGCAGCGTCTCGAGCCGGTGGCGTGCGTCCCCTGCCCCCTCGCGCGCCGTCTCAGCCGCCGCACGCGCCTCGGCGAGCCGCGTCGCGGCCTGGCCGGCATGCGCGGCAGCGGCGCGCTGCGCCTCGCCAGCGGCGGCCACTGCCTGCTCGGCCGCTATTGCTTCTGCCCGCGCCTTCTCCGCTGCAGCGGCGGCTTCCCGCCAGCGCGCGAACAGGCTGCGCGCTTCGGCCAGCCGGATTTCCGCCGATAAACTGCGGTAGCGTTCGGCGGCCTTCGCCTGACGCCGCAGCGCTCCCATCCTCGCCTCCATCTCGCCGAGCAACTCGTCGAGACGTTCCAGATTGGCTTCGGTCGCACGCAGTTTCAATTCGGCCTCGCGCCGGCGCACGTGAAGGCCAGCTATGCCGGCGGCCTCCTCGAGCATCTGGCGCCGTTCGGTCGGCCTGGCGGCGATCACCGCCGCGATCCGACCCTGGCTTACCAAAGCAGGCGAATGTGCGCCCGTCGCCGCGTCGGCGAACAGCAAGGCGACATCGCGCTGGCGCACGTC
Source organism: Sphingomonas sp. (assembly GCA_035554515.1). Classification (GTDB taxonomy): domain Bacteria; phylum Pseudomonadota; class Alphaproteobacteria; order Sphingomonadales; family Sphingomonadaceae; genus Sphingomonas_I. Next base: position 3,718 of record DATMIP010000408.1, read on the forward strand.
GCGCCCGTTGATACGATAGGCCGAACCGGCGCCACGTTCGATCCGACGGACCACTTCATGCTCCTCGCCATCATTGTCGGTGAGGAGCGACACCTCGGCAAAGTCGCGGGCCGGGCGACTGGCGGTGCCGGCGAAGATCACGTCCTCCATGCCGCCACCGCGAAGCGACTTGGCGCTGCCCTCGCCCATCACCCAGCGTATGGCCTCGAGCAGATTGGATTTGCCGCAGCCATTGGGCCCGACCACCCCGGTCAGGCCGGGCTCGATCAGCAGCTCGGCCGGCTCGACGAAGCTCTTGAAGCCCGCCAGCCTGAGTTTCCTGATCCGCATCGCCCCCCGACTTCCAGATCCTGCCAGGCGATCAGCCAACCGCCGAGGCAAGCAATGGTTCGAGCTGCTCCCAGCTCAACACGCCCTGCTGCTGCTCGCCGTTGATGATGAAGGTCGGCGTGCCATTGATCCCTTCCTCCTGGATCTTCGTCTGCCAGGCCGTCAGCTGGTCAAGCGCTTTCTGATCGGTCAGGCAGGCCTCGGCCTGCGCGCGCGGCAGGCCACGCGCGCCGAAGAATCCATAAAGACCGCCCGCCTCGGCCTGTGCCTTGAAATTTTCCTCGGTCGGCAGCCCGCCGATGCGTTGCTGCTCGGCCGGAGACAAAGCGATGAACTTGCTCAGTATCGCTTCCTGATTGGCGTAAAGCTGCTCGGTCAGCGCGAAGAAGGGTTCGGCGCCCCGGCAATTCATCAGCATCGTGATCGGGGCGTCCTGGGCGTGGATCAGGAACGAACGGAATTCCCAGCTGACCTTGCCCGTGCTGATATATTTGGTCTTGAGCGGCGCGATCCCGGTCGCGGCGAATCGCTGGCAGTGCGGGCAGGTGAAGGACGCATATTCGATCAGCTTCACCGGCGCATTCGGATTGCCCATGACAAATCCGCCTTCTGGAGTGGCGGACACGACATCGGTCCACTGCTTGCCTGCCGGAGGTGGCACGGCCGCGACCGGCGTGTGCGCCGCCGTTACACCCCCATTGGTGTCGGCCGCTTTTTTGGAGCAGGCGGCAAGCGCCAGTGCCACTATGGCAACGCCAGCGAGCGAATATTTCATCGGCGGGTCTTTCGTGGAGATGAAGGGGAACGGAGCGCGGCGGCAAGGGCAGAGTCAAGATCTGCCCATTCGCGGACGTCGGACAGCATATTATCGTTGATCAGGAATGTCGGGGTGCCGGGGAAGCCGGGCCGGCGCCACGCCTCCCCCGCCTGCGCGGTGAGAATTGCTTGCTCTTCACGACTGGTCAGGCACGAATTGGCCCGGGCCACCGTAAAGCCGAACAGCTGTTCGAAACCCACACCGGCGCTGATCTTTGGAAGAAGCTGGTCTGGCGGCAATCCATCGACCTGCTCCCCCGACGCCCATGTCTGGGCGCGCGCGAACCAGTTCGCCTGCTGAGCGAATATCTTCGGCGTAACCGCGAAGAAGGCCTGGGGCCCATTGCAGCGCGCCAGCATCGATCCGGCAAAATCGAACGCATCGCGCAATGCGTGGCGCACTTCATAACTGACCAGTCCGGGACGGATATATTTGGCTGTCAGCGGCACTATGCCCTCGCCTTCGAAATGGGCGCAATGCGGGCAGGTCAGCGAGAGATATTCGACCAGCTTGATGCGCGCATCGGGGTTGCCGAGCACGAACGCGCCCGACGGCGTTCGTATCGCGACCTTGGACCAGTCGCGAACGGGGGCCGCCATGAGCTGAACAGGAATGCCGATGAGGATCAGCGCGAGCAGGAAACGACGCAGATGGTTCAATCGCTGTTCCCCTTCTCCCGCACCACCGCGATCGCTGGCTGACCGCTGGTGGCTGCGACAGCGCCCGCCAATGCCGACAGGCATGCACGCAATTCGGGATCGGCAATATTGCGCAGCGAATCGCCGAGATCAGCTGGCACCGGACGCAATGAGGGTGGCGGGGTACGTGCCTCCCGGACCGCCATCGTTCCTTGCCGTATCGTGACCCGGGCAACCGCCGTATAGCCAAAGAAGCGATTGACCCGCTCGATGATGGTCGGCGTGATATGCTGCATCATCGGCGCGTGCGCACCGGCGACGGTCAGGGTCAGGGTACCATCGGATCTTTTGCCGGCCGGGAAACGGATCGATTCGGGCGCCGAAACCTCGGCATAGCGGACGCCCACGATCTCCGGCCACCGGCTCACGATCGAGGATTGGACGAAGCCGAAGCGCTTGAACGCCGCCGCGCCGATGGCGGGCAGCAGATCGGCGACCGCGCGCTGGCCGCGCCGCCGCGGCTCCTCTGAGGCTTTGCCGCCGCGAGTCTTTCGTTCCGTCATGGCAAAGCCCATGCCATAGCGCCGCCATGCGCGTCGATAGCGGTTTGGATAAGGCACCCGGGCTGCTTGCCTGGTATGAGCGGCACAGGCGCAGTCTGCCCTGGCGTACGGTGGACGGTGCGAGCGCCGATCCTTACCGCGTCTGGCTGTCCGAAGTGATGCTGCAGCAGACCACGGTGGCGGCCGTTAAACCCTATTTCGAACATTTCACGGCGCGTTGGCCGGATGTCGAAACGCTCGCTTCGGCCGACGAAGCCGATGTGATGGCCGCCTGGGCCGGGCTCGGTTATTATGCCCGTGCGCGCAATCTGATTGCCTGCGCCCGCGCCGTCGCCGCCAGCGGGGGCCGGTTTCCCGATACCGAGAAGGGCTTACGCGCCCTGCCGGGCATCGGTCGCTATACGGCGGCGGCAATCGCGGCGATCGCGTTCGATCGGCGCGCAATCGTCGTGGATGCCAATGTCGAGCGCGTCGTCGCGCGCCTGTTCGCGATCGATCAGCCGCTTCCGGCGGCACGGCCCGCGATCGATCGACTCGCGGACGCCATCACACCCGCAACACGGGCCGGCGATTTCGCCCAGGCAATGATGGATCTGGGAGCGACCGTCTGCACACCGCGCGCGCCGGCCTGTGCCATCTGCCCGCTGAGCGACGATTGCGCGGCGCTGGCCTCCGCCGCGCCTGAAACCTATCCGCGCAAGGTGCCGAAATTGGCCCGGCCGGTCCGTCGCGGTACGATGTTCTGGCTGGAATCCGAAGGCGCAGTGCTGCTCGTGCGCCGCCCAGCGTCGGGTTTGCTGGGCGGAATGCGCGCGCTGCCGACAGGCCCGTGGAGCGAAAGCGACCCTGGCTTGGCTGACGCACCGGCCCCCGCCCACTGGCGCGAGGCTGGCTCCGGCCGCCACGTTTTCACGCATTTCGCGCTTGATTACCGCCTCATGGCCGCGCGGGCTCCGGCACGGATCGGTGCCGGCGAATGGTGGCCGATCGCAGACATCGCAACCGCAGGCCTGCCCACCCTTTTCGCCCGCGCCGCGCAACTCGCGAGGACGCAGGTCGAATGAGTCTGCCTATCGGCTTCACCGGATCGCGGCTCGATCGTGCCGAGCCCGTGCGTCACGATCCGCAGGCGCTTGCGGAGCTGGCGGCGAACCCGGCGGCGTTGATGCTCGATATGGCCGATTATTTTCCGACCGTGGCAGATTGCTCGCTCCAGTGGCGACCACTGGCGGCGCTACCGCCCCAGGAATTGCTGCTTCTGGGCGTGATCGACGGCATCCCCCGGTTTGCCCGGATCGATCCCGCCGCCGTTGCGGCGCGACGTACGCCCGAATTGATGACGCTGCTGGATGGGCTTTCGGCGGGAGAGGCCGGCACCTACGCCGCCGCGCGCAGCCTGCTCGACTGGCATTCGCGGCATCGCTTTTGCGCCAATTGCGGCGCGATCAGCCTGGTCCATCATGCCGGCTGGGCTCGCCTTTGCCCGCAATGCGGGACAGAGCATTATCCGCGCACCGATCCGGTCGCGATCATGCTCGCTGAACATGATAATGCGGGCGAGAAGCGCGTGCTGGTCGGGCGCCAGCCTGGCTTTCCACCTGGACGCTACTCGGCGCTCGCGGGCTTTATCGAAGTCGGAGAATCGGTCGAAGAGGCAGTCGCGCGCGAGCTGCGCGAAGAGGCTGGCGTGATCGCCACCGGCGTGCGTTATATCGCGAGCCAGCCCTGGCCGTTCCCGTCGCAACTCATGATCGCCTGTGTCGCCACGGTCGCCGATGACGTCGTCACGCTCGACATGGCCGAGCTGGAAGACGCCAAATGGGTGACCGCCGCGGAGGTCGCTGCCGCGCTTGCCGGCGAGCCCGACGCTCCGTTCGGCGCCCCTCCAGCCTATGCCATCGCCAACACGCTCTTCCGGTCCTGGCTTGGAGAGGTTTGAACCCGGTCTTTACGTCCGGTGCCCGGCCAGGGCCTATGCCGCGCGCTGGGCCTTGTTCGGCTTGTCGCGCTGATCCACCGCGCGCCGCAAGACCTTCACGAAGCGTGGTGCCTCAAGAACAAGGCGCGCCTTGTCGAAACACGCAAACGCGCCGCACTTGATCGCCGCCTCGCTTTTCTCGGATTTGTCCTGGGTCGAGGATGACACGACCACGACCGGTGCGTGTGGCCCTGCCGCCAGCTCCTGGAGATATGCCATACCGTCAATCCCGGGCAGCGCCAGATCGAGCGTGATGACGTCCGGCTGGCGTTCCTTCAGGCATAATTTTGCTTCCTCGACGTCGGAAACGAGGCCGACGATCTGAATGTCCGAATGACGATCGAGGATCGATTCGAGGATTGCACGGATGGTGAGTGAATCATCGATTACGAGGACGCGTACAAGGCTCATGCAAACTTCCAACCGGCTGAACTCAACAATACGGGCTGGCCGGCCGCCCGCGGGGAAAACCCTTGCGCGATCTCTGGTTAAGTTTCGGTGATCTTTCGCATTCTACAAAAAATTAAAGACCAGAAGGATCAACCGACGAAGGCGCGCTCGATCACATAATCGCCCGGATGCGCGTTCGATCCCTCCGTGAAACCAAGCCCTTCGAGCAGCTCGGCGGTCTCCTTGATCATCGCCATGCTCCCGCACAGCATCACGCGGTCATGTTCCGGATCGAACCGTGCCGGTTCGGCTGCGCCGCCCTTGAACAGGCGGCCGTCCCTGATGAGGGCATCGATGCGATCGCGCGTATGGAAATCCTCGCGCGTCACCGTCGGAATATAGGAAAGCTGCTCGGCAGCCGCGGTGTCAACCAGCGGATCCTCCGCAAGTTTTGCCTCGAGGATGTCGCGATAGGCAAGGTCACTCACCCTTCGCACCGAATGGACGACTATGATCTGGTTGAAGAGATCATAGACGTCGGGATCGCGGATGATCGACATCCAGGGGGCGAGCCCGGTGCCGGTGCCGAGGAGAAACAGGCGGCGGCCCGGCTTGAGCGCGTCGGTCACCAAAGTGCCCGTGGGCTTACGGCCGAGATAGATGTCGTCACCGACCTGGATTTGCTGCAGCTTGGACGTCAGCGGCCCGTCGGGCACCTTGATCGAAAGAAATTCCAACTCCTCGGCATAAGCGGGAGACGCGACCGAATAGGCACGCAACAGCGGCTTGCCGTTGTCGCCCTGCAGGCCGATCATCACGAACTCGCCCGATCGGAAGCGGAAGCTGGCGGGCCGTGATATGGTGAAGCTGAACAGATGCTCGTTCCAATGCTTCACGCTCAACACCTTTTCCACCGACAGGCTGGCGGAGGGTTCAAGCGGCGCGGAAACGGCAACGGTCACAAATGCAGCCTTTTCAAGGTAGCGGAAAGCGTGCGGCTTAGGCAGCACCCGATGGCTGTGCAACCTCAAGGCGGTGCTTGCCAGCTAGAATAGCTTGCGGCCCGACAAGCAGGTGCCGGGCGCACCTTAGCCATTGAGCCTCGCCCGTTTCGGAGCTAGCGGGGCTCCATAAATCGCTCGCCGACATGCAATCTGCGCGCGCTCCGAGGGGGATTACGTGCCTAAATCAAAAATTGCCGCGCTGGCGATGCTCGCCAGCTCGACGGTGGGATTCATGCCTCTGAGCGCCCAGACCGCTGCGCCGCCCCCCAGCAGCAATCAAGAAGCCGTGGTCGCCGATTTGCGCCGCGATCCCGGCGAAATCGTGATAACCGCCACCGGACGTGCCAGTAATCTGATCGACGTTCCGGTAGCGGTCTCGCTCATTGATGCGAGCCGCATGGCCAAAACCGGCGCAACCGACATCCGGCAGCTCAACCAGCTCACGCCCTCATTACTCGTCTCCTCTACGTCATCGGAGGCTGCCGGCGGTGGCGCACGGATCCGCGGCATCGGCACTGTCGGCGACAATGCCGGCGTCGAAAGCTCGGTCGCGACCTTCGTCGACGGCGTCTATCGCAATCGCGTCGGCGTCGCCCTCACCGAACTCGGTCCGCTTGAGCGGGTCGAGGTGCTGCGCGGACCCCAGAGCACCTTGTTCGGCCGAAACGCGGCCGCCGGACTCATCAATATCGTCACCGCTCAGCCCGATTTCGTGCAGGGCGAATATGCGGAACTGAGCGTCGGCAATTACGATTATCGCCGTCTTGCCGCCGGCATTACTGGCCCGGCCACGTCCAACCTCGCCTACCGGCTCGATGGCGTCTGGCAAAAGCGTCGGGGATTCATCACCGACGCGATTTCCGGCCGACATCTCCAGAATCGCGATCGCTGGCTCGCGCGCGGAAAACTGCTGTTCAAGCCGACCGACGATTTATCGGTCCTGCTCGCGGCCGATTATTCGAAGCGCAACGAGGAATGCTGCGCCGGTCCTTATCTTCCCGCACATAACGTCACCAGCTCCACACCCGGCCACGCGGGAGGAGAGCCGGTCTATGGCCCGTCCACGATCAAGATGCTCCTCGCCAGTATCAGCTCGTCAATAGCCGGCGGAGGCAACGGGCAGGTACTCGACGATACATATGCGCGAAAGGTCACGCTGACGCCGGGCCGCAGTTTCCGTCAGGACGTCACCGATTGGGGAGGTTCGGTTCAGGTCAATGCAGATTTGCGCGGCACGCACCTGACGTCGATCACCGCTTATCGCGGCAATCGGTTCATCAAGGGCCAGGATGCCGATTTCGGCAGTCTCGATCTGATCGTTCGCCCAAGCGATGGCAGCGGCTTCATCCGTTTCCGGACCTTCACCCAGGAACTGCGCCTGCGGGGCAAGGCGTTCGGCGAGAGGCTCGATTGGCTGGTCGGCGCCTATTTCGCCGACGAACGCCTCGCTTATGTCGACAATCTGGGCTTCGGGCAGGACATGGAGACGTTTGCGGCCGCGCGTATGGCCGCTGCAAGCCCGGCGCTCGCGGCATTTCCGCAATTCGGCTTCGCCAATCTCAACGGCTTCGCCCAAGCCTTCGTCAACGCGCAATTGGCCGGCAATTCAACCGTTCCCCTTGCGGCGCGTCCGATGGTGGTGAGTGCGGTCGCAGGCCAGGTACAGAATGTAATTCTGAACGGCACCGGCCAGCGCGATGCATTCCGCCAGCACGATCGCAATCTGGCTTTGTTCACCCACAATATAATCCACCTGACCGATCGCCTCTCGGTCACGCTGGGCGCTCGCTATACCACCGATCGGAAACATCTTGACGCTGATCTGGTGTCGAACAGCGGTTGTGGCGCCTATGCCGCTAACATCACCCGCTTGCGGGCGCTCGCAGCAGCAGCCACGGCAAATCCCGGCGGCAATAATGGGCTTAATCCTGCAATTGCGAGCACGGCCGGCGCGCTTGCCAATCAGGCGCTTGCCGGCTTCACCGGTCTCGCCTGCGTCGCGAACAGCGCCAATGGCGCCTTTGCCAGCAAGCGACACGAAGGTGAATGGTCGGGCACGGCCGCGATAGGCTACAAGCCCATTTCCAGCCTGCTGACCTACGCGAGCTTCTCGCGGGGTTATAAAGCCGGCGGATTCAATCTCGACAGCGCGCCATTGTTCAATTCAGCCACCTTGGCGAGCGCCAATTTCAACTCGCTGGGCTTCAGGCCGGAGCGCGTCGACGCATGGGAACTGGGTGCAAAATATGGTGGCGATGCCGTCAACCTCAACGTCACCTTGTTCTACGAGCGGTTCCGCAATTTCCAGCTCAACACGTTCAACGGACTGACCTTCTTCGTCAGCAATATCCAGGGCTGCAGGGATAGTCTTGGGACGAAAGACAGCGATGCGGTTGCAGGCAATTCTGCCTGCGCGAATACCCGCAGCGGTGTCACGTCGCGCGGCGTTGAGACCGAAGTGAGCATCCGGCCGATGCCCGACATACGTCTCGACGGCGGCTTCACCTATGCCGATGCGCGCTATCGCCACGATCTCGCGGGCTCACCCGATCCGCTCAATGGCAATAATTCGCTCCAGCCGACCTTGTTCCTGCTGCCGGGGAGCGCTTTGTCCAACGCTCCCAAATATAGCTGGACCGGCTCGGCCAGCTGGACGCCGGCGGTAGGTACCCGGCTGCGGGCGCTCGCTTATGCCGATATTCGCCATCAGAGTGCGATCAACACCGGTTCGGATCTGTTCGCCGAAAAGGCGCAGAGCGGTTTCGCGGTGGTGAACGCTCGCATCGGACTCAACCGCGACGATCGCAGCTGGAGCGTCGAATTGTGGGCGCAGAACCTGTTCAACACCGAATATAAGCAGATCGCCTTCAGCGCCCCGCTCCAGGGAGGCGGCCAGGGCGCCGTTCCCGGCACAGCTGCGGCGGTGACCGCCTTCGGCACATCGTCGACCCAATTGTTCGGCGCCTTCCTTGGCGAGCCGCGCACCTGGGGCATGACGGTGCGGACGAAATTCTAGCCGAGCGCTATACGAGCGGGATGCCCAAGATTCGCTGGCCGCTCGCGCTCCTCACGCTCGTCTATGTGCTGAATTTCGTCGATCGTCAGCTTGTCGGAATCCTCGGCCAGCCGATGAAGGCCGAGCTCGGCCTGTCCGATCGCCAGCTGGGCTTGTTGAGCGGGGTTGCCTTCGCGCTTTTCTATACGACGCTGGGCCTGCCCATCGCCCGTCTTGCCGAGCGCAGGAGCCGCGTCGGCGTGATCGCGCTTTCACTCGCTTTCTGGTCGGTGATGACCGTGCTGTGCGGGTTGGCGCGTTCCATGCCGCAGCTGGTGGTCGCGCGGCTCGGCGTCGGGATCGGTGAGGCTGGCTATTCGCCAACCGCGCAGTCCATCATTGCCGATCTGGTTCCGCCCGAGCGTCGCGCAACCGCCTTGTCGCTATTCTCGCTCGGCATTCCCCTTGGCATGTTGATCGGCGCGGTAGCGGGCGGATGGCTTGCCCAGTCGCTCGGCTGGCGGCTCGCCTTCATCTGGCTGGGCCTCCCGGGACTCGTCGTTGCCATAATCGTCTTGCTGGTCCTGCGAGAGCCACACCGGCCCATCACCCCGGCGGCCGCGCCTTCGCTGCGCGAGGTCGCTTTGGAACTCTGGCGCGCGCCCGGCTTCGCGCACATGGCGGCGGGCGCGTCGATCGCTTCATTCGCCGGCTACGGGCTGACAAGCTTTGCGGTACCGCTGCTGATGCGGAGTTACGGACTGCAACTGCGCGAGGCGGCGGTCGGATACGGGATTGTCGCGGGTATCGGGATCGCGATCGGTATCGGAAGTGGTGGCTGGCTGGCCGACGGCCAGCGCCGTGACGGAGGTGCGGGCCGCGTCGCGGCCGCCGGAGTATTGCTGGCGGCCTTGCTCTTTCCGATCGCGCTGAGCCTGGAAGATCCGCGCATGCTGGCAATGGTCGCCTTGGTATCGTTCGCGGGCGCTCATCTTTATTTCGGGCCGACTTATGGGCTGACGGTGAACAGCGTTGGTCCGCGCGCGCGCGCAACCGCGATCGCAATCCTGCTGATGGCGATGAATGCGATCGGGCTTGGGCTTGGCCCGCTCGCCGTCGGCACCATGAGCGACGCGTTCGCAAACGCCGCGCTTCCGGGCTACACCGCGAGTTGCCACAGCGCGGCTTGTCAGGCCGCCTCCGCCCAGGGGCTGGTAAGGGCGCTGCGCGTCGACATATACTTCTACGCCTGGGCCGCCTTGCATTTCATGCTCGCAGGACGAGCTCTGCGCCGCACTCAAGCCCAGAGCGTCGCCCGATAGCGCTCGAAGCACCGCGCACCGCAATTGAGCCTGATCAGGGCTCCTTCGGCCATCGCCGTAGCCCGCCGTGGGTCTTCGGCCACCAGGGGGCGCAAGGCCTCCCGATTCCAGTCTTCGCTGTGCTTGACGTCAAGGACGGCATGGAGATCGAAATAGCGGCGCTCGCCGTTTGACAGTCCGATCCGCTTCAGACCCTGCGCGACCATCGCCGAACGACCTGGTGCCGTCAGTTCGATCACGCCCAGCGCGCCCACCGAATGCCAGGCATAACGGCGGCTCGTCGCCATCGCGGTCATCGCATTGGCGAGCGCTAGGCTTTCGCAGACGGTTTGTTCGATCACCGGATTCACTGCCAGGGTTTCGACCAGCGCGTCGAGCATTGGACCGTGCATGCCGGCGCGCTGCCCTCGCCCCATTTCGTCCCAATAATTGCGCGCGAGTTCCAGCTTCGCCTGCACCGGGAGCTTGACCTGCGTCAGCGCGACCAGATCGTCGAAACCCGCCTCGCCGGCGGCCTCCTGTTCGAAAAACCAGCGCAACTGGTCGCGCGTCGCCTTTTCTGCAAGCCAGGGGAAGAGCGGGTCGCCTTGGCCTGGGCCGACCTGCTTTAGCTGTTCGAACCATGCGACAAAACCGTCCGGATCGCTGGGTACGCCCGCTGCCTCGTCGACAATCTCCGCGCGCAGATTCTCCACGAAGCCGCCCTCAAGGCGCATCATCCGCAGATCGCGCTCGAGCGCCTTCTGCCAGTCTTCGCGCGGAAAGCCCGGCGAAAGCCGCTGCCGATTCCAATGCGCGAGCCCGCGCTGGAAGCTGTCGGTTAAAAATTGTGAGGTGTCTCTATGATCCAGGTTAGCCTGAGAGGCCATATTTTATCCCGCTTTCTCAATGAGTTTCGCCCACAACGCAGGTCCCTCGCCCGATGTTCCAATGGAAGCTGAACCCGAAATGAAGGAACTTGGGC
>DATMIP010000409.1:0-7370 GCA_035554515.1 Sphingomonas sp.
GGTCGCCAGGTTCCTCGCATCAGACGAGGGCTGCCCCAAAGCGCGGGGCCGGCCCCGGCAACCTTGCGCCTCACGATCGAACGACCAGGCCTGCTTGATTCGCTTGGATGGGCCGAAGCCACGCCCGCCACACCGGGCGAAGGCGAACTGGCGATCGGCATCGAGGCGGCCGGGCTCAATTTTCGGGATGTGATGTGGGCAATGGGCCTCCTCCCCGATGAAGCGCTGCTCGACGGCTTCGCGGGGCCGACAATGGGTCTCGAATGCGCCGGTATTGTCACCGCAATCGGCGCGGGCGTCGAGAATTTCGCGATCGGCGACCGGGTGATGGCCTTTGCGCCCACCTCGCTTTCGACATCCACCGTGACCGCGGCGCACGCGGTGATGCGGATGCCGACGGGCATGAGCTTCGCCGCGGCGGCGACCGTGCCCGTCGCCTTCCTGACGACCATATATGCGCTTGGCCATCTTGCGCGGATCGAAGCTGGCGAGACGATCCTGATTCACGGCGGCGCCGGGGGAGTCGGGCTCGCCGCGATCCAATATGCCCGCCATCGCGGCGCGCGCATATTCGCGACCGCAGGCTCGCCGGCAAAGCGCGCGCTGCTCAGAAGCCTCGGAGTCGAAGCGGTGCTCGACAGCCGCTCGCTCTCCTTCGTCGATGATGTGATGCGCCTGACCGACGGGGCGGGCGTCGACGTCGTGCTCAATTCGCTCGCGGGCGAGGCAATGCGCCGAAGCCTGGCGCTGGTGAAGCCGTTCGGGCGCTTCCTCGAGCTCGGCAAACGCGACTTTTACGAGAACAGCAGTGTCGGCCTCCGCCCGTTCCGACATAATGTTACTTATTATGGGATCGATGCGGATCAGTTGCCGCTTCGGCGGCCGCAATTGGCCGCGCGCTTGTTCGATGAAATCACGCAGCTGTTCGCCGCTGGGGCGCTCCGCCCCCTGCCGCACCGCGCGTTCGATTTCGCCGATGTCGAGAACGCCTTCCGGCTGATGCAGAGCGCGGGCCATGTCGGCAAGATCGTGCTGACGCCCGGCGCCATCCTGCCTAACGCCATACCCCGGCCGAAGCCCTTCGTCGCGCGCGACGATCGGACCTATCTGGTGACGGGCGGGCTTGACGGGTTCGGTCTCGAAGCCGCCCGCTGGCTGGCGCGCCACGGCGCGCGGCATCTGGCGCTCGTCAGCCGGCGCGGGCCGGAAATGCCGGGAGCGGCGGAGCGAATCGCCGAGTTCGCGGCCTTGGGCGTCGATGCGCGCGCCTTCGCCGCCGATGTCGGGGATGAAGCGGCGCTGGCCGCGGTGCTGACGGCGATTCGCCGCTCATCGGCTCCGCTAGGGGGCGTGATCCACGCGGCCGTGGTGATGGACGACGCTCTGTTGAGCGCGCTTGACGAAGATCGGTTCGCACGCGCATTGCGCCCCAAACTTGATGGCGCCGAGCTTCTAGACCGGCTGACGCGGGGGGATGTTCTTGATTTGTTCTTATTATTTTCCTCGGTTACGGTCGCGTTCGGCAATCCGGGGCAGGGCAATTATGTCGCGGCCAATGCCGGGATCGAGGCGGTGGCGAGGCGGCGTCATGCCGAGGGGCTGCCCGCGCTCGCGGTGCAATGGGGGCCGATCGGCGACGCGGGCTATCTCGCACGCGAGGCGCAGGTCAGCGAAATGCTGTCGCGCCAGCTGGGCGGCGCGCACCTGAGCGCGAGCGACGCGCTCGATACCTTGCCGATGATGCTGGCGACAGGCGCGCCGGTGATCGGGATGGCGCCGATCCGCTGGGCATCGCTGCGGCGCCAGTTGCCGTTGATGGCGTCGCCACTCTTCGCGGAGATAAGCGGCGCGGCGAGCGACGATGCCGCCGAGCTGGACCTCAAGACGCTGCTCGCCGAATGCTCGCCCGAAGAAGCGCATGACCGGATCACCGGCCTGCTGGTGGAGGAAGTCGCGCGGATCATGAAGCTCGCCGCCGACCGCGTCGAGCCGCAGCGCCCGCTCGCCGAGCTGGGCATGGACAGCCTGATGGCGGTCGAGTTGCGGCTCGCGGTCGAACAGCGTTTCGGCATCTCGATTCCCCTGCTTGCTTTGTCCGAAGGGGCGACGCTGGGCGCGATGGCGGGGAGGATCGTCCGCAGCCTGAGCAGCGGCGAGGGCGAGGCGCCCGGCGATGAGCGAGCGCAAATGGCCGAGCGGCTCGCGCGTTACGAAGGGGGCTCGATCGAAGGCCCGGCCGATGGTGCAGAAAGTCCCAGTGAGCCGACATTCGCCGCTGCCGCCGCGACCTCGCCTTGATCCCGCCTTAGCGGCGTGCCACCGCTCATGGATGAGCGATGATTTTGGTCTCAGCGGCGATGCCAAGGCGAAGCTGCTCGCGCGTCTTTCAAGCCGTGCCCCCGTCCAACCCGAGGAGCGCACCCACCCCAAGGCGCCGCTCGGCCGCCCCGAGGTCGCGGCCGACCTTGCCATGGTGAAGCGCGCGGGTGAGGCGCTTGGCATCCGCAATCCGTTCTTCCGGGCGCATGAAGGCGTCGCCGGCGCACGCACGATCATCGACGGCGAATGCTTCGATAATTTCGTTTCGTACAATTATCTGGGGCTCAATGGCGACCCCCGGGTGAACCGTGCGGCCAAGGACGCGATCGACCAATATGGCACGTCGGTGTCGGCCAGCCGGATCGTTTCGGGCGAGCGGCCGATCCATCGCCAGTTCGAACGAGCGCTGGCCGAGATCTATCGGGCCGAAGATGCGATCACCCTCGTCTCGGGTCACGCCACCAATGTGACGGTGATCGGGCATCTGGTGGGGCGCGACGATCTGATCCTGCACGATTCGCTGAGTCACAACAGCATCGTCCAGGGCGCGCTGGCGAGCGGTGCGCAGCGAATTGCCTTCCCGCACAATGACATGGACGAGCTGGAGCGATTATTGGGTGCTGCCCGCGGGAACGTCGCGCGCACGCTGATCGTGGTCGAGGGCCATTACAGCATGGACGGCGACGTCCCCGACCTTGCCCGGCTGATCGCCATCGCGAAGGCGCATGGCGCGCACCTGATGGTCGACGAGGCGCATTCGCTGGGCGTGCTTGGGGCACGCGGGCTTGGCATCGCCGAACATGCCGGCGTCAATCCCAATGATGTCGATATCTGGATGGGCACGCTCAGCAAGACGCTGTCGGGATGCGGCGGCTATATCGCCGGATCGGCCGAGCTGATCGACTATCTGAAGAGCAGCGCGCCCGGATTCGTCTATTCGGTCGGACTGCCGCCGCCGATCGCCGCGGCGGCGCTCGCCAGCCTGGAGATCATGCAGGCTGAGCCCGAACGCGTCGCGAAACTGCAGGCCAATGGCGCGCATTTTCTGCGCGAAGCGCGCAAGCACGGGCTCGACACCGGCGCGTCGATCGGTGCGGCGATCGTGCCGGTCATGACGGGGAGTTCGATCGTTGCCGCGCGCGCGGCCGACCGGCTGTTCGATCTGGGAATCAACGTCCAGCCGATCATCTATCCGGCGGTGCCCGAGCAGGCGGCGCGGCTGCGCTTCTTCCTGTCGTCGCTGCACGACACCGGGCAGCTCGACCGCGTTGCCGAAGCGATGGCGCGGATATTGGCCGAGGTCCGGGCCGAACGGATCGATCTCGGCGCATTGGCGAACAGATTAGCGGCCGAGTGAGCGCGATCATCCTCGACATCACGCGCCTGCTGTCGCGCGTGCTGCATCCAACGCCGACCGGGGTCGACCGCGTCGAAATGGCCTATGCGCGCGGGCTGCTCGCGGCGGCACCCGAACGGCTGCGCTTCGGCGCGGTTCACCCGAGCGGGCTTTACGGTCGCTTGCCGACGAGAGCTGTCGAGTGCTTCCTGGATGCGACCGAGCAAAGATGGCGCGAGGAAGGGCTCGGCCAGCAATCGCTGCGGCTGTTCGCCGCCAGGGCCCTGCTGTCGCTGCGCCCCCGCCTGGCGAAGGCGGGCGCGGGAACCATCTATCTCCAGCCTTCGCCGAACAACCTGATCAAGCCGGGCCTGATGCGCGCGATCCTGCGACGGGAAAATGCCAGGCTGGTCTGCCTGGTACATGACCTGATCCCGATCCAGTTCCCCGAATATGCCCGGCCGGGCGGGGCGGCGCTGCACCAGCGGCGGATGGAGACAGTGGCCGCGCTTTCGGACGGAATCATCGCCAATTCGCAGGCGACGCTCGACGCGCTCCGACCCGTGATCGAGCGCGCGGGGCGCACGCCTTTGACCGCTGTCGCGCATCTTGGCGTCGAATGCCCGGCGCGGACGAGCGCCCCGGCGCCGGGGCGGCCCTATTTCGTCTGCGTCGGCACGATCGAGCCGCGCAAGAACCATCTGCTGCTGCTTCATCTCTGGCGCGCGATGGCGGAACGCCGTGGCGCCGGGGCGACTCCCAAGCTGATCCTGATCGGACGTCGCGGATGGGAGAATGAGCAGGTGGTGGACATGCTCGAACGCTGCCCCGCGCTGGCCGGCTGCGTCGAGGAACATGCGGGCCTGCCCGATCGCGAGGTCGAGACGCGGATCGCGGGCGCGAGGGCCCTGCTGCTGCCATCTTTCGCCGAAGGCTATGGCATGCCGGTGGCCGAAGCGCTGGCACTTGGCGTACCGGTGGTGTGCAGCGATCTTCCAGCCTTGCGGGAGGCAGGCGGCGACGTGCCCCTGTTCCTCGACCCGCTCGACGGCCCGGGCTGGCAACGCGCGATCGACGACCTTGGCGACGCCCGATCGGCGGAGCGGCAGGCCCAAATGGCCAGGCTAGGCGACTGGACGGCTCCCGGCTGGCCGCAGCATATCGCCATCGTCCTGGACTTGTTGCATAAGCTCCAGCCATGAATGCCACTTCGGCGGCCGCGCCGCGCCCCTCCTTCCTCGTTGCGCTCAATATCCAGATGCGCGTGCTTGGCGCGCTGATCATGCGCGAGCTCCACACTCGGTATGGCCGCGAAAATGTCGGCTATCTGTGGATGTTCCTCGAGCCGATGATGCTCGCCTCGGTGATCGGCCTGCTCCATTACGAGACTGGCCACACCCCATATGGCGGAGATATCAAGGCGCTGCCCTTCGGCGTGATTGGCTACACCACATTCATCCTGTTCCGTGGCATCGTGAATCGATCGGATGGTGCGGTCGAGGCGAACGCGCCCCTGCTCTATCATCGATCGGTCACCGTGCTCGATATCGTGTTCGCGCGCGCGCTTCTGGAATTTGCGTCGGTATTCGCGACCTTCGCGATCATCATGACGCTGGTGATCGCCATAGGACTGGCCGAACCCCCGGCGCGTCCACTCTACCTGATGCTCGGCTGGGGGTTGATGTGGTGGTATTGCCTTGGCCATTCGCTGATCATCACGGCGGTGACCTATGAGCGCCGGACGATCGGCCGGCTGGTTCATCCCTATACCTATTTCATGACCGGACTGTCGGGCGCTTTCTATCAGATGAGCTGGCTGCCGTCGGGCGTGCGCGAATGGGCCGAATGGCTTCCGACCACGACGATATTCGAAACGGTGCGCTATGGCTGGTTTTCATCGGCCAAGGACGATTACGCTTTTTATGGTTATTGCAGCGCGGTTTGCCTGGTCTCGACCTGGATCGGGCTGATCGCGTTGCGGATGATGCGCGACAAAATTCATCTTTCATGACGGCCGGGCCGCGGGTGCGCTTATGTCGGGCAGGGAAATGGGGTAGGATCGACGAATGAACATGCATGGCTTCATGACACCGGCCGATCAGAGCGAGGATGTCGGCGGCGGACGGCTGGAGCGCGTGCGGCAACTGCTGTGGAATCGGCGCTGGTTTATCGCGATCGTCGCATTGCCCACCTTGGTGGTGGCACTCTATTTGTTTGCCTACGCTTCGGACCAGTATGAATCGGAGGCGCATTTCCTCGTTCGCACCGCGAGCGGCAGCGCTTCGCCGGCGGTAGGCGGGGTCACCGCCGCGATCAGCATGGTGACCGGCGTCGGCACGAGCCAGAATGAGGCGATGAGCGTCGCGGACTATCTTACGTCGCACGACGCTGTCGACATGCTTGCGCGCGACGACCGGCTGGTCGAACGCTTCCGGCGCCCTGGTGTCGACCTGCTCAGCCGCCTGATGCCCGCCAACCCGACACCCGAACGGGTGCTCAAATATTATCGCAAGCAGGTCCGCGTTAAATTCAACACCGAGACCGGCATCACCGTCGTGAAGGTCCACAGCTTCACGCCGCAGGACAGCTATGACATTGCCCGGCGGCTGATCCAGATCGGCGAGCAGCGCGTCAACATGCTGAACGAACGCACCTATGCGGACGCGATTTCCAATGCGCGCAAGCAGGTCGTCGCGGCGGAAAACGACCTGGCAGTGTCCAGCGCCCAGATGACCGCGTTCCGCCGCAACCGCGGGGATATCGATCCGCAGGCATCGGGGCAGGCGCAGATAGGGCTGGTCTCGACGCTGACCGGGGAGGTCACGCAGGCGCGTGCGCAACTGAACGCGATGGGTGGAATGATCAGCCATTCGAGCCCGCAATATCAGGCGCTGGCGGCGCATGTTCGCGCGCTCGAAGGCCAGCTCAACGCCCAATCGAGCCGGCTCGCGGGGAGCAGTAGCGCGATCGCCAACGATATCAGCGGCTATCAGGCGCTGGAATTGCGCCGGGGCTTCCTGGCGAAGCGCTATGAGGCGGCGGCCGCCGGCCTGCAGACCGCACTGCAGCAGGCGCAGCAGCAGCAACTCTATCTCGTCCGGGTGGTCGACGCGAACATGCCAGTCAAAGCGCTCTATCCGGAGCGGTGGCGGATCCTGCTGACGGTCCTGGTCGCGCTGTTGCTGGTCTATTCGATCGGCTGGCTGATCGTGGCGGGCGTGCGCGAGCACGCGGCCTGATCCGAACGCGTGCTTCCCTTCGGGGAAGCGCGCGCAGACCATGATGTCGCTGCCTAAGCATCCCGACCCCGGACCCGCCCGCCCGGCCGCCTTTCTCGACCGCGACGGGGTGATCAACATCGATCGTGGCTACACCTATCGGCCCGAAGACCTGGCATTCACGCCGACCGCGATCGAAGGACTTCGGCTGCTGAACGCGGCGGATTATCTGGCGATCGTCGTTACCAACCAATCCGGGGTAGCGCGCGGCCTGTATGGGATTGCCGAGGTCGAGGCGTTTCACCACCGGATGAAGGAAGAGCTCGGCAGCGCGGGGGCGCGGATCGACGGCTTTTATTATTGCCCGTATCATCCCGCCGGTTCGGTCGCGGAATTCGCGATCGAGCATGAGGACCGCAAGCCAGGAGCGGGAATGATCCTGCGCGCGATGCGCGACTGGAATGTCCGGCGCGAGGGGAGCTTTCTGATCGGCGACA
>DATMIP010000410.1:0-14782 GCA_035554515.1 Sphingomonas sp.
ACGGCTGATTCGGACCTATACGGACCGGCACGGGCTGAAGGAATTGGTGCGCGAGCTGCTGGGGCTGGAAATCTCTAAACAGCAGCAATCATCGGACTGGGGCGCGCCCGATCTCAGCGACGCGCAGAAGGAATATGCGGCGTCGGATGTGCGCTACCTTCATCAGTTGCGGGCAATTCTCGATGAACGCCTGCTGCGCGAAAAACGAATGGCGCTGGTACAATCCTGTTTCGATTTTCTACCGGCCCGCGCTGAACTCGATCTCGCAGGCTGGCCGGAAGTCGATATTTTCGCGCATATCTAACGCCCGGCGCGATGTCGCAGCTCGCCGAACAGCAACGCCACGAACGCCGAATGTGGGCGGCATCGGGCAGCAGCCACGATCGGCTGATCGCGGCGATGCGAATCGCATTGCCGCTCGCGGTCGGAATTTTGTCGGCCTTTCTGGCGTTGGCGCCGCTGACGGTCGGACGCGACATCAGCTTCGTCCTGTCCAAGGATCGGGTCGACGTGGCGAAGGAGCGGATGCGCGTCACCCACGCCACCTATCGCGGCGACGACAGCAAGGGGCAGCCTTTCGTGCTCGATGCGGGCTCCGCCGTCCAGGCGACGTCGCGCGACCCGATCGTCCATCTGAGCCAGCTGACCGCGCGGATAAAACTGAGCAACGGCCCCGCCACGATTCGCGCGAACCGCGGGCGTTACGATATGGACAATGAGAATATCGCGATCGACGGCCCCGTCCGCTTCGACGGCGCGGACGGCTACCGGCTGACGACGCGCGACGTGCTGATCGACATGAAAGCGCGGCTTGCGCACAGTCGGGGCGCTGTCGAGGGCATCATGCCGCTCGGCCACTTTTCGGCCGATCACCTGCGCGCGGATCTCGATCGCCACATCGTCTATCTCGATGGCCGCGCCCGCTTGCATATCGTTCAGGCGCGGGGCAGAGGCGCGCGATGATACGCTCCCTGGCCTTGATCGCGCTGGCGGCGCTGGCCGTACCAGCCTCGGCGCAAGGGCTTTCCGCGCTCAAGGGGCATAATGCGGACGCGCCGGTCGATATAACGTCCGACCATATCGAGGTACAGGATCGCGCCGATCGCGCGATCTGGACCGGCAATGTCCATGTCGTGCAGGGCGACATGACGATGGACGCCGCGCGTATGACGGTTGCCTACAGCCATGCCTCGACCCCAGGCTCGGACCCGCAGATCCAGCGCATCGACGCGTCGGGCGGCGTGACGGTCGTATCGCCGAGCGAACGCGCCAAGGGAAGTTACGGCATCTACGATCTCAATCGCAGGCTGATCACGCTTATCGGCGGGGTGTCGCTGGTTCGTGCCGGGAATACCGTCAACGGCGCCCGATTGGTGATCGATATGAACAGCGGGCGCGCGACGGTCGACGGGAGTGCAGTCGGCGGCGGGACCACGAATCAATCGGGCGGGCGCGTTACCGGCCATTTCACCGTTCCGAAACGCGCGACCGCGCCGCCGGCTGGCGGATCGAGTCCGCATCAATAGCCTGACTTTCGCCCGGAAACGTCCGCGAGCGGCCGCATTTTCCCCTCACTGCAAGAAACTTGCCGTTTCGCCCACGCGACGCTTGGGGTAACCCCGGTTGCGCGATTGAAAGGCCGAGCATGACCGATACCGCCATTCTCGAACCCGAATCCTGCACCACGCGCAATGCCGAAGGGTGCGGCCTGTCGATCATCTCGATCGCCAAGGCCTATGATAAGCGCCAGGTCCTCCACGATGTCAGCCTTGATGTCGCGCGTGGCGAAGTCGTCGGCCTGCTCGGCCCCAACGGCGCGGGCAAGACGACCTGCTTTTATTCGGTGATGGGGCTGGTCAAGCCCGACGAGGGCCGCATCCTGCTCGACGGCAATGACGTGACCGCGCTGCCCATGTATCGCAGGGCCATCCTGGGGCTGGGCTATCTGCCGCAGGAAACCTCGATCTTCCGCGGGCTCAATGTCGCCCAGAATATCATGGCGGTGCTCGAAACATCCGAACCTGAAAAGGAGGCGCGCGAGGCACGGCTGGAGGCGCTGCTTGGCGAATTCCATCTCGAGCGCCTCCGCAACGCGCCGGCGATGGCGCTGTCCGGCGGCGAACGGCGCCGCTGCGAGATTGCCCGCGCGCTTGCCGCTTCGCCTTCGATCATGCTGCTCGACGAACCCTTTGCCGGCATCGATCCGATCTCGATTTCCGATATCCGCGATCTCGTGAAGGATCTGAAGCGCCGCGACATCGGCGTATTGATCACCGATCATAATGTGCGCGAGACGCTGGATATCGTCGATCGCGCCTGCATCATCTATGATGGCCGCGTCCTGTTCCAGGGCAGCCCCGCCGAGCTTGTCGCCAACGAAGAGGTGCGTCGCCTCTATCTCGGCGAAAGTTTCGCCCTTTAGCGGTGCCGGCCACCCCAACCCCGTTCGTCCTGCGCGAAGCCGAAGGACGTTGGTAATGCCAGCATTTGCTTCGCTCAGCGCGCATGGGGGGCAGGTCGGAACACGATGAGTCTCGCGCCCCGCCTTGACCTGCGCCAGTCGCAATCACTGGTGATGACGCCCCAGCTGCAGCAGGCGATCAAGCTGCTGGCGCTGTCCAATCTCGAGCTTGAAGGCGTCATCGCCGAGGAACTGGAGAAGAATCCGTTGCTTGCCGCGGGGGGCGACGACGGTGAGCCGCAGCAGACCGACGCGCCCGTCGAGGAAATGGCCGACAATGAACCGCTCACCGCCGACCGCCTGATCGAAACCGGCGACGCCCAGGCGGATGCACCGCTCGACGTGGACTATGACGTCGAAACTTTCCACCATGACAGCGCGAGCGACACTGGCGGCGCGGGCGGCCAGCTCGGCATGGACGGGCTCAGTGGAAGCGCACCCGACGACGGCACCGATATGGACGCCCTCGCGGCCGACGCACCTTCGCTCACCGATCATCTTCTGCGCCAGGCGGGAGAAACGCTCGACGGGCGCGAGCTGGCGATCGCGGCGCGGATCATCGATGCGGTCGACGAGGCCGGTTATCTCGAAGCCTCGCTTGCCGAGCTTGCGGAAATGCTCGGAATCGAACTGGACGAAGCCGAGCATATCCTTGCCATCGTGCAGAGCTTCGATCCGACCGGCGTCGCCGCCCGCAACCTTGGCGAATGTCTCGCGCTCCAGGCGCGTGAGGCTGACCGCTACGATCCCGCGATGGCGACAATGCTCGCCAATCTCGAACTGCTCGCCAAGGGGCAGCTGCCCCAATTGCGGCGGATGTGCGGGGTGGACGAAGAGGATTTCGCGGACATGATCCGCGAGTTGCGGGCTTACGATCCCAAGCCTGGACTGCGGTTCGGCGGCGAACGCACCGCGCCCATCTCACCCGACGTCTTCGTTACGCGAACGCGCGCGGGCTGGGCGATCGAACTCAACAGCGCGACCTTGCCGCGCCTGCTGATCGACCGCCGTTATTATGGCGAGCTGGCGTCGGGCGCGCAGGACAAGAGCGGCAAGGCCTGGCTGGCCGATTGCCTCGCCAGCGCCAACTGGCTGATCAAGGCGCTGGATCAGCGCGCGCGCACGATCATCAAGGTTGCGACCGAGGTCGTGAAGCAGCAGGAGCCCTTCTTCCTCCATGGCGTTGCGCATCTGAAGCCGCTGACATTGCGCACGGTGGCCGATGCGATCGGGATGCACGAATCGACCGTCAGCCGGGTGACATCGAACAAATATCTGTCGTGCGAACGCGGCCTGTATGAGCTCAAATATTTCTTCACGAGCGGCGTGTCCGGCGCCGACGGCGAAGGCGTGTCGGCCGAGGCGGTGAAGAGCCACATCGCCAAACTGATCGCCGACGAAGGGAACGAAATATTGTCCGACGACAAGTTGGTCGAAATCCTCAACGCCCGCGGGTTCGGCCTCGCGCGACGCACGGTCGCCAAATATCGCGAGGCGATCGGGCTGGGGTCCTCGGTGCAGCGCCGCCGACAGAAAGCGTTGAGTTAGAGCCCGCCATAACCGTCACCCCAGCGAAAGCTCGGGTCTCGTGAGATCGGGTACTTCAGCCTCCTGAGATGCCAGCTTGCGCTGGCATGACGGGTTGGGGCCGACGGAGGAGGGCGGCTAACCTTTCACGCCCTCCCCCTCGAGCATGCGGATGATCGCCGAGAAATCCAGCGCGCCGCCGCCCCCGTTGGCAAAGGCTTGGTAGAGCGCCTCCGCCGCAGCACCCATCGGCACGCTCGCATTGGCATCCTGCGCGGCGCTCATCGCCAGCTTGAGGTCCTTCAGCATCAGGGCCGCCGCGAAGCCGCCCTGATAATCGCGGTCGGCGGGGCTTTCCGGGCCCACGCCCGGCACCGGGCAATAGCTGGTCATCGACCAGCTCTGCCCCGACGCCCTGGACGCGATATCGTAAAAGATCTGGAGATCGAGCCCGAGCTTCCTCGCCAGCAAAAATGCCTCGCAGGTCGCGACCATCGTCGCGCCGAGCAGCATATTGTTCGCGATCTTGGCGGCCTGGCCGGCACCGCTGCCGCCGGCGTGAATCACCGCCTTGCCCATCGCCGCGAGAATCGGCTCGGCCCGCGCGAAGGCATCCTCCGATCCGCCGACCATGAAGGTGAGCGTGCCCCCATTGGCCGCCGCAATCCCGCCCGAGACCGGGGCGTCGACCATCTGATAGCCCTGCTCGGCCGCCGCCAGGCCGACCGTCTTGGCGCTGGCCACGTCGATAGTGGAGCAATCGATCAGGATCGCCGGGCCGGGCGCCGTCCCGATCACGCTGTCGGCATAAACCTGCCGCACATGTTTGCCCGCGGGCAGCATGGTGACGACCGCATCTGCATCCGCCGCAACCTCGCCCGCGGTGGCCATGCGCGCGCAGCCATTCTCGACCGCATGCGCGAGCGCGGCTTCGGCGAGGTCGAAAGCGCGCACCTCATGCCCCGCCTTGACCAGGTTCGCGGCCATCCCGCCGCCCATATTGCCGAGCCCGACGAAACCGATCTTCACGCCATCTCTCCGCCCACCCTCTCCTCTCCGTCATGCCAGCGAAAGCTGGCATCTCAGGAGGAGAGGGACCGCCTTGTCTCCTGAGGCCCCAGCGTGCGCTGGGGTGACGAGAGGCGTTACCTCCCCGTCCAATTTCCCGGCCGTTTCTCGACGAAGGCGGCCATGCCTTCCTTCTGGTCCTGGGTGCCAAACAAACCGTGGAAGAGGCGGCGCTCGAATGTGATGCCCTGCGCGAGCCCGCCTTCAAAGGCAGCATTGACCATTTCCTTGACGGCGATCGCGGCGAGCGGCGCCATGGCAGCAATCTCGGCGGCCAGCTTGAGCGCCTCGTCGATCAGCGATCCCGCCGGCACGATCCGCGAAACGAGGCCGGCCCGCTCGGCCTCCTCGGCACCCATCATTCGCCCGGTGAGGCACATGTCCATCGCCTTGGCCTTGCCGACCGCGCGCGCGAGTCGCTGCGATCCACCCATGCCCGGGCCGACCGCGAGCTTGATCTCCGGCTGGCCGAATTTGGCATTGTCGGCGGCAAGGATGAAGTCGGCCATCATCGCCACCTCGCAGCCGCCGCCGAGCGCGAAGCCGGACACCGCCGCGAACCAGGGCTTGCGGGTCGCGGTGACCTTTTCCCAGCCGGCGAAGAAATTGCCGCCATACATTTCGGCAAAACCCTGCGCCTGCATCTCCTTGATGTCGGCGCCGGCGGCAAAGGCCTTTTCGCTGCCGGTCAATACCAGGCAACGCTGCGCCGGATCGGCATCATAGGCCGCGAAGACCTCGATCAGCTCGGCGAGCACCTGGCTGTTCAACGCGTTCAGCGCCTGCGGCCGATTGAGCCGCACGAGCGTGACCGCATCATGTCGCTCGATCAGGATGGTTTGGTAATCGGACATTCCACTCCCCGTCATGCCAGCGAAAACCGGCATCTCAGCTGATGATGGCTCTCCCTAACACGCGACCCCGGCTTTCGCTGAGGTGACGCGCTTTTCAGAGGCGCAGCGGTTCCCATGCTTCGCCCTCCGGCAGCGGCGCGAAGATCGTATCGAGCACCGTATCGGTGACGCCTTCAGGCGTCGCCGGATCCCAGCGCGGCATATTGTCCTTGTCGATCAGCAAGGCGCGCACCCCTTCGATGAAATCATGGCGCTGGCAGACATGGGCGGCAATGCCATATTCGGCCTGCATCTCGTCGACGAAATTGGCGCGCAGCGCGCCGTCGCGCAATAATCGCAGTGCGATCTTGCACGACAAAGGTGATTTGGCACGCAGATTCGTCGCCGTTTCGAGTGCCCATTCGCCTCCATCGGCGTCCAGGGAAGCGAGGATGTCTTCCAGTGTCTCGGCCGCAAACAGCCGATCGATCTGGGCGCGGAGGTCGAGAATGCGCGCTTTTCCCGGCGCAACCGATGCTTCGTCGAGGATCAGCTCGATATTGCGCGGGGCGGCGACCAGCTTTGCCTTTACGTCTTCGAGCCCGTCGGACGGGAGGTAATGCGTGGCAAGGCCGACCGACCTGGTATCGGCTCCGTCGAGCTTCGCCGCGGTGAGCGCAAGATACCGGCCCAACCTCCCCGGCAGGCGCGACAGATACCAGCCTCCTCCGACGTCCGGAAAAAGGCCGATTGTGGCCTCGGGCATCGCGAAGACCGTATGCTCGGTGGCGACACGATATCTGGCGGGGAGCGCAATGCCGACGCCGCCGCCCATGACGATTCCGTCCATGAAGCTGATCACCGGCTTGGCAAAAGTGAACAACAGATGGTTGAGCTGATATTCGACGCGGAAAAAGGCGCGCGCCTCATTGCCATCACCCTTGCCGCTCTGCGCGGCGGCACGCACGTCACCGCCCGCGCAGAAACCGCGCCCCTCCGCATGGTCGAGCAGCACCAATTCGATGCCGGGATCGGCGCGCCAGCCAAGCAGCGCGTCGATCATCGCACGGCACATGCTTTCGGTAAGCGCATGGATCGCCCTGGGCCGGTTGAGCCGCAACCGCGCGACCTTGCCTTCGGTGAAGGCGAGTATCTCGTCGGTCATGCCGTCTCCACTCGCCCGATCATGCTCACTGCCTGAGCAATTCGCGCGCGACGATGACGCGCATGATCTCGTTGGTGCCCTCAAGGATTCGATGCACGCGCAGGTCGCGGAAGAAGCGCTCGACCGGATAGTCTTGCAGATAGCCATAACCGCCATGGAGCTGGAGCGCGCGATCGACCACCGCCATGCCTGTGTCGGTCGCAAGCCGCTTGGCCATTGCCGCAAACTTCGTCTTGTCGGGGGCGCCTTCGGTCACTTTGGCGGCCGCGGCATAGAGCAGGGTGCGCGCCGCCTGCAGCTCGGTTTCCATGTCGGCAAGCGTGAACTGCGTCGCCTGGAAATCAACGATCCGCTGACCGAACTGGCGTCGGTCGCGCGTATAGGCGATCGCCTCGTCGAGGCAGCGCTGCGCGCCGCCCAGCGAACAGGCGCCGATATTGAGCCGGCCACCGTCAAGTCCCGACATCGCGATTCGGAACCCGTCGCCCTCCGCGCCGACACGATTCGCGACCGGTACGCGCACGCCATCGAAATTGACCTGCGCCGTGGGCTGCGAGCGCCAGCCGAGCTTCTTTTCGTTGGCGCCGAAGCTGACGCCGGGCATGTTCTTTTCGATCACCAGGCAGGAAATGCCCTTCGGTCCATCCTCTCCGGTGCGCGCCATCGTGACGTAAATCTCATTCTCGCCGGCACCCGAGATGAACGCCTTCGAGCCGCTCACGACATAATGGTCGCCCTCGCGCACCGCCCTGGTCTTGAGCGCCGCGGCATCCGAGCCCGATCCCGGTTCGGTGAGGCAATAGGAGCCGAGCCGCTCGCACGTCACCATATCGGGCAGGAAGCGCGTCTTCAGATCCGCAGACCCAAAGCTGTCGATCATCCACGACGCCATATTGTGGATCGATATGAAGGCCGAGGTCGAGGGACAGCCATAGGCCATCGCTTCCATGATCAGCGCTGCCTCCAGCCGCCCCAGCCCGATGCCGCCCGACTCTTCCGATACGTAGATCGCGCCGAAGCCAAGCTCAGCGGCGGCCTTCACCACGTCGCGCGGGAAATGATGCGTCTCGTCCCATGCGGCCGCCAGCGGAGTGATCGCATCCGCCGTGAAACGCTGCGCCATCTCCCGAATCGCAACCTGCTCCTCGGTCAGATCAAACTGGGTCATTTCTCGCGCCTTGGTGCCGCCAATGTGCCGCGGGCCCGCATTGCCAGCACCAGACCCACCAGCACAAGCGCACCGCCGAGCGCCGCCTCGATCGACCAGCGATAATCCTCGAACACTGTCGAAAATCCCATCGCGATCACCGGGATCAGCACATTCACATAGCCACCGCGCGCCGCGCCGATCCGGCGAATCAGATTGAAATAGAGCGAGAACGCCACCGCCGAAGCGACGATGCTGAGATAGAGGAGTCCGGCAATATAGCTCGCACGCATGTCGAAAACCGGCGTCCCGGAAATCGCGAAAGCCGCGATCGCATCGAAGAGCGAACCCCAGGCCATGCCCCAGGCGAGCAATGTGGGCATCGCAATCGTCCGCGCACGCGCGCTGCCCTGAAGCACGTTGCCGGCCGACGCGAAGGATACCGCCGCCAGCGCGAGTGCGATGCCGAGCCAGATATCGTCGGCGCTGCGCCCCGCCGCGCGCAGTTCGTGCACGAAGAGCAGGGCCACGCCGAGCATGGCGACGCCCGAACCCAGCAGGAACGGCCGCGACAGACCCTGCTTGAGGAAGATGCGCGCCAATATGGCATTCAGGGGCACCAGCAGCGAGAACAGCACCGCCACCAGCCCGGACGTGATATGCAATTCGGCCGCATAAACGGCGTTGTAGTTGATAGCGAAGACCGTCAGCCCCAGGAGCGCCGCCATGCCATGGCCAGCCTTGTTCAGCCGCAGCGGCACCCTCATCGCGAGCGCTACGACGAACATGGAGAGCGAGCCGACCGCGAAGCGATAGCTGACGGACCATTCGGTCGACACCGGCCCGAACTGACTGTGGATCACGAGCCAGGTCGATCCCCAGATCAAAGTGACGATCGCGAAAGGCAATGCCACGCGACCCTGCGTGGCCCTGTCGAGCGGTGGCGTCTCGGTCATAGCGCGGCGATCGCCTGCGCCAGCGCATCGACCTCGTGCGCCGGGCTTGCCCAGTGCGTCACCAGCCGAATCTCGCCAGCGGCCCAGTCGTAGAAATCAAAGTGCTGCGCGCGTAGTTTGGCCGCTTCCTCCGGCGTCACGCGCAGGAACAGTTCATTGGCCTCCACCGGGTTGATCAGCCGGCCCCTCGCGGCGTCCGCCAATATCCGCGCATATGCATTGGCGGCACGCGCCGTTTCCAGCCACCGATCCTCATCGAGCATGGCGTGGATCTGCGCGGCGAGATAGCGGCCCTTCGAGAGCAGATGGCCAGCGCGTTTGCGGCGCCGGCACGTCGCGTCGGCGAGCGCCGGATCGAAGAAGATCAATGCCTCGGCCGACAGGCCCCCATTCTTGACGAAACCGAAACTCAGTACGTCGATACCGGCGTCGCAGGTCAATTCGGCCGGCGTGCAGCCCAGCGTCGCGATCGCATTCGCAAAGCGCGCGCCATCCATATGGAAGCCCCAGCCGCGTTGACGGGCGAGCGTTCCGAGCGCCGCGACCTCATCCGGCGTGTAGACGCAGCCATATTCGGTCGCATTCGTAATCGACAAGGCATGAGGCTGGACGCGGTGAACATCGTCCGCAATCGCGTCGGCGACCTCGCGCACCGTCTCCGCCGTCAGCTTGGCGCCTGCCCCGCCGCCAAGGATCAGCTTTGCGCCATGGGTATAGAATTCCGGTGCGCCGCATTCGTCATTCTGGATGTGCGAATCGCGGTGGCAGAGGACGCCGCCATAAGGCGGGCACAAAGCGGCCAGGGCAAGCGCGTTTGCGGCAGTCCCGCTCGACACCCACAAGGCCGCGACCTCCCGTCCAAACAGGCCGGAAAAGCGCGCATCGAGCGCCCGGCTCAGCGCGTCGCCGTCATAAGCGGTGTCGACCTGATCGGCCGCATACATCGCGGCAAACACGGCGGGGTGCACCGGAGCGGCGTTGTCGGAGAAGAAGCGCACGACTTGCGCTTGGGGCCGTCCCCGGCTTCAAGTCAATCGCGCCGCGCAAGTTCGACGGCGGGAGACCTGGATGCGCCTGCCTTCTGCATTGCTTTTCAGCACATTGATGGCCGCACCGGTTGTCGCCGCGCCGTCCGACGCCGCGCGCTTCAAGACGATCAGCGCGCGAGAATATGCGTGGACGCGCGCTCATGGTGACGGCGCGCCGGACGCGAGCGGCGATCATGTAGCGCCGCATTTGCCCGACGTACGCCCGGCTGCCCAGGCGAAACGGCTGGCCTATCTGGAGAATGTCCGCAAGCAACTCGACGCGATCCGGCCGGCGCGTCTCGCCGCCTCCGCCGCGGTCGATTATGCCGTCTATCGCTATGACCTGGAAACGCGCATCGCGTCGTTGCGCTTCCGCGATTATGAAATGCCGGTCAATTCGGACAGCAGCTTCTGGAGCGATCTCGGCTACGTGGCGCGGGCAGCATTCCGGGACGAGGCGGACTATCGCAACTGGATCGTCCAGCTCCACGAGCTCCCGGCCTATTTCGCAGAACAAATAGAGAACATGCGCGCCGGCGCAGCGCGGGGTTTCACCCCACCCCAGGTGACATTGGCCCATCGCGACGAATCGGTGGCGCAGGTGGCGCGGGTCAAGAAGGCCGAGGACAGCTTTCTCTATGCGCCGTTCAAGGCGATGCCGACCAGCATTCCCGCCGTTGCCCAGGCGCGGCTTCGTACGGAAGCGAAGGAAACGATCGAACAGGAGGCCTTGCCGGCCTACCGCGCCCTGCTGAGATTCCTGCGCGATGAATATTTCCCGCGCGCACGGGTCACGCTCGCTGCGGAGGCCCTGCCTGACGGTGCAGCCTGGTATGCCGCGCAGATCAAGGCCTATGCCACGGTCGACCTTACTCCCGACCAAATCCACAAGATTGGCCTGAGCGAGGTCGCGGGGATCCATGCCGAAATGCTGGAGCAAATGAAGGCCGCCGGCTTTTCCGGCGACCTGCCTGCCTTCCTCAAATATCTGCGCACCGACCCACGCTTCTACGCGAAGACGCCGCAGGAACTGCTCGATCGCGCCGCGTGGACCGCCAAGCAGGTCGACGGCAAAGTGGGCCAGTATATTGGCCGCCTCCCTCGCCGGCGCTTCGCGATCGTGCCGGTGCCGGCAGATATCGCTCCATTTTACACCGCCGGACGCGGCGGTCCCGGCGAATATCTGGTCAATACCTACGACTTGCCGTCGCGCCCTCTTTATCAGCTACCCGCGCTCACGCTGCACGAAAGCGCGCCGGGCCATGCCTTTCAGATACCGCTCGCGCAGGAGAACAAGGCGACCGCGAAGTTCCGGCAGACGCTGTATATATCGGCCTATGGCGAGGGGTGGGCGCTCTATTGCGAACGACTCGGGGACGAGATGGGAATCTACGAGACGCCTTATGAGCGATTCGGCATGCTTTCCTACCAGATGTGGCGCGCAGCGAGGCTGGTGGTAGACACGGGGATCCACCATCTGGGCTGGACCCGGGCGCAAGGCCAAGCCTTCCTCCACGACAACACGGCCTTGTCCGATCACGAGATCGCGACCGAAGTCGATCGCTACATTTCCTGGCCGGGTCAGGCTCTGTCCTATTATCTCGGGGAAATGGCGATCCGAAAGGGGCGCGCGAAGGCCGAGGCGACGCTCGGCTCAAAATTCAACGTTCGTGCCTTCCACGATGCCGTGCTCGAGCTTGGCTCGGTGCCGCTGCCGGTGCTCGACGCTCGCATT
Organism: Sphingomonas sp.; assembly: GCA_035554515.1. GTDB lineage: Bacteria > Pseudomonadota > Alphaproteobacteria > Sphingomonadales > Sphingomonadaceae > Sphingomonas_I. The sequence continues at coordinate 11,921 of DATMIP010000410.1, forward strand.
GACCGCTTCATAGCGGAGGGCGGCAAGGGCCCCTATCCCAAAGAGGAATGATCGGCCAATGCCGTGCGCGCCAACAGGAGGCCGACTTTGCGCTGGAGCTCACCGCCGCGAAACGGCTTTTGCACGATCCGGTCTTCGCTGACCGAGGCGATCGCGGTCAGATCGGCATAGCCGGTCACGAACATCGCCGGCAGGTGCGGCCACCTTTTCCGGCATATTGCTGCCAATTCGGCTCCGTTCATGCCGGGCATCGCGAAATCGATCACCAAAAGGTCGATGTCACTCTCGGCGTCGAGCAATTCGAGCGCGGCGCCCGCGCTGCCTGCCTCAAGAACCTCAGCGCCCATCGTGCGCAGCATTGTCGCGGTGATCTCCCGCACAGGCGGATCGTCGTCGACCACCAGGATGCGCCGCCCGCGCGCGTCTCCCGGCTTTTCGGAAGGCTGTTCCTGCCCCACATGGCGCGGAGTGCGACGCCGCTCCTCCGCGCGCGGGAGATAGACACGGACCGACGTGCCCTTGCCCAGCTCGGTTTCGATCGCGACGCCGCCGCCCGATTGCTTGGCGAAACCGAACACCTGCGGAAGGCCGAGCCCCGACCCCTTGCCGACCGGCTTGGTCGTGAAAAACGGCTCGAACGCACGGTCGCGTATTTCGGGCGTCATGCCGCCCCCGGTATCGGTGACCGCGATCAGGACATAATCGCCCGGTGGCGGCTCCTCGGGACGTTCGGGTTCGCCGAGTATGATATTGTCGGTCGAGACGGTGAGCGATCCACCTACTTCCATGGCGTCGCGCGCATTGATCGCAAGATTGAGGATGATCAGCTCGATCTGCGTCGGGTCGACCAATGCAGGCCACAGATCGGGCCGCAGGCGGGTGTCGAGACGTACCGATCCGCCCATTGAGCTTTGCAGCAGATCGCGCATGCCCGCGACGGTATCGTTGAGGTCGATCGGCCGGGCCTCGAGCCGCTGGCGGCGGGAAAAGGCCAATAATTGCGCGGTTAGGGTCGCGCCGCGCTCGGCCGCGGTACGCATATAGCCGAGCCGCTGGCGGGTTCTTTCGTCCATCCTGGCGTCAGCCGCGGCGCGCGCGACGAGATCGACGTTGCCGAGAATGACCGTGAGGAGATTGTTGAAGTCGTGCGCCACACCCGACGTGAGCTGGCCGATCGCCTCGAGCCGCTGCATCTGGCGCAGGGTCGCCTCGACTCTTTCGCGCTCATCGATTTGCGCCGAGAGTTGGCGGTTCGCCGAAGCCAGTTCCTTGGTCCGCTCGGCAATACCGCGTTCGAGCATTTCGGACGCGAGATGGACGTCGGTTATGTCTACGTCGCAGCCGACATAGCCGACAAACTCTCGTTCGGATTCGCGCGGGCGCGCCTCGCTGTGCAACCAACGCGTAAGGCCGCGCCGGTCGATTACCCGCACGTCACGTGAAAAAGGAGCCCGGGCGGCGAAGGCACGGTCGAAATCGGCGGTGAAGCCCGGTTCATCTTCAGGATGGATGATGTCGTGCCACCCCGCGCCCATCAATTCTGCGGTCGTGCGGCCGAACATCTCTTCGTGCCAGCGATTGGCGAAAACCAGGGCGCCCTTGGCATCGCACATCCATATCAGGGCCGGCGCGCTGTCGGCCAGCGTCCGAAAGCGCGCCTCGCTCTCGCGCAATTCCTCCTGTGCCGTCTTTCGACGAGTGATGTCGAGCACCGTGCCGATTGCACGAATGCAGCGCCCCTCGGCATCGAACAAGCCACGCCCTTTTGCCGCGACCCACCGGATCGCTCCATCCTCCCTCCCGATCGTGCGATATTCGACATCGTAGCTTGCCCGACGCGCCGGATCGAGCGCCGCGGCAAAGGCCGAGGCCGTCGCTTCCAGATCGTCCGGATGCAGGCTGGCATAAAAATCGGCCATCGTGCAGGGCACGCCTTCGGAAATGCCAAACATGGCCTTGGTGCGATCCGACCATTCCAGCGTGTTGGTTTGAAGATCCAGATCCCAGGTTCCGATTTCAGCCATTTCCGTGGCAAGGCGCAGCGTGCTTTCGCTAAGCGCAAGTTGCTCTTCGGCCCTTACCCTGCCGGTGACATCATTCCCTTCAACAAAGATGCCGGTCACCTCTCCTTTGGCATTCACGACCGGCTGGAAGATCACGTCAAGCAAACGCCGGTCGTCTCCCGATTCAGCCTGCAGCGTGATGGCTACGTTGCGTCCGGTGTAAGGCATGCCGGTCTGCGCGACCTGGTCGAGAAGGCCGATAAATCCCTGTGCGCCGGCTTCGGGGACGGCATTGGCAACCGATTCGCCGATCACCGCGCGATTATTGACGAGCTGCTGATAGGCACGGTTCGCGAATTCGTAGATATGCCCGGGTTCGCGCAGCAGAGCCATGAAGCTCGGAGCTTGCTCGAACATCATTGCCAATCGCGACCGCTCCGCATTGGCCGCGTCGATGGCCTGGACCCGGTCGGTTACCTCGAAAACGATGCACAGCACCCCGCCCGGGGTGCCGTCCGGCTGTTTCAGCGCGGAAAAGGCGATATCGAGCGTTGCCTGCTGCCTGATCCCATCCTCGGCCCGAAACGCAGCGTCGCGCATAAAGACCGGCTTTCCGGTGTCGCGCACCTCCACAAGATGCGGCCCGACGCGTTCCCAGACGTGCGCCCACTTTTCCTGCGCCTTTCCTGCGAACGATGCTGGGTGGCGTTCGCCGATCAGAGCCGCATAACTGTCATTATAAATGGCGATCAGTTGGGGGCCCCAGAACAAGATCATCGGCAGTGGCGAAGCGAGTATGAGGGACACCGCGTCGCGGAGGGGCCCGGGCCAGCCGCCGATGGGGCCGAGCGGCGTCGAG